>JAHJIK010000030.1 GCA_018823385.1 Patescibacteria group bacterium
GTATACATCGCTGACTACGTACTGGCTTCATACGGAACAGGTGCAGTGATGGCAGTGCCGGCACACGATGAGCGAGACTATGAGTTCGCGAAGAAGATGAATCTTCCAATCACGTACGTTATAGATCCCGTGACAGGTTCACCACAGGACAACCCTGAACCTAAAGAGAAGATTGTGGCAATCGTTGAACACGAAGGAAAGATCCTAACCGTTAATTGGAGGCCTGAACTGGGTGGACGTTTGACCGTCGGTGGCACCCTTGAGGAAGGAGAAGATCCTGTAGCAACTGCTGTGCGTGAAATTAAAGAAGAGACCGGGTACAGTGATTTAGAATTGATTGAGCGAGCAGACGAGAATGTGCATCACGAGTATTTTGCTCACTCAAAGAACAAAGCATGGGTTGCACATACCACCCTGCTTCATTTCAAGTTGAAATCAGAAGCTCGTGAAGAACAAGCTCTCGAGGAGGATGAGAAGGGAAAGTTCGAGATTGAATGGGTTTCTGTTGAGCAGGCACTTGCTGACATTAAAGACCCTCTCCACACGTACGTGCTTCGCCGATTTATGGTCGGAGAAGCATATGGTGGTAACGGAAAACTTCGAAACTCAGGAGAATTCACTGGCCGCTCTAACCGTGAAGCACTCTGGGACATTGTTGAGTACGTAGGTGGAGAAAAGACCACCAACTATCGCATTCGTGATTGGCTCGTATCTCGCCAGCGATACTGGGGTTGCCCAATTCCAATGGTGTACGACCCTGAAGGGAATCCACACCCAATTCCTTCTGAGCATCTTCCATGGACACTTCCAACGGATGTTGATTTCACACCGACAGGAAAGTCTCCTCTAGCGTCTTCTGATGAGCTTCGTGCACGGGTGACCAAGATATTTGGTGAAGGATGGACTCCTGAATATGACACGCTTGATACGTTCGTAGATTCATCGTGGTATTTCTTGCGGTATCTGGATGTTGCGGATGATCATGATTTCTCTGACGCAAAGCTGATGAAGCAGTGGCTTCCCATTGACCGATACTCAGGCGGAAGCGAGCACACAACCATGCACTTGCTGTATGCACGCTTCTTCCATAAGGCGCTTTACGACATGGCTCTCGTGCCAACTTCAGAGCCGTTCAACGAACGCTTTAATCGAGGAATCATTCTTGGCACTGACGGACAAAAGATGTCTAAGTCAAAAGGAAACGTAATAAATCCAGACGAATTCGTACAAAAGTATGGAGCTGATACCGTACGCCTGTATTTGGCCTTTATTGGCCCGTATAACGAGCCAGGAAGCTATCCATGGAACATGGATGGTGTTGAGGCAATGCGTCGCTTCTTAGAGCGTATAGCACGCGTAGGGGAGAAAGTTGAAGATGGTGAGGCACCCCTATCTCTACAGCGTGCTCTTGCGAAGGCGGGTGTGAAAGTTAGCGAGGATATTGTTCGCTTTAAGTTCAATACCGCAATCTCTGCGATCATGGTGGCACTTAAAGACTTTGAGTCGGAGAAGACAGTCTCACGTGGCTCATACCTCACGCTTCTTCAACTTGTCGCACCATTTGCACCACACCTAGCAGAGCATCTTTGGGAGACGGTGGGAGGTGAGGGAAGTATTCATGCTGCAGCGTGGCCAAGCTTTGACGCCTCACTGGTTGTTGATGATGTCATCACTCTTGGCGTGCAAGTAAATGGGAAAACGAAGGGCACTATTACCCTCAAAAAAGAGGCTTCCGAGGAGGAAGCCGTAGCTAAAGCACTTGAAATACCCTTGGTTGTGAAGAGTCTAAACATGATGCGACCAAAGAAGGTGATATATGTGCCTGGTCGCATTTTGAACCTGGTTTCTTCATGAAGTGTGGTCTAATGTTTGACTATATTATCACTATCTGGTATAACATAACGTATACAACCTATGCCTAAGAAAGCCGTAAAATCTAAGATATCAGCCGTACAATTGCCAACTGCCAAGTTGTCTTTTGATAATGCAGCGCTCGTAAAGCGTCTTCTTGCTGAAGTTCCAGAACGAGCACGTGAAGTACTCATATTCCGCTTTGGACTTGGTACTAACAGTGCTCATGAGACACTTGAGGCTATCGGTGAGCGTTGGGGCATCACTCGTGAGCGCGTACGCCAGATTGAGGCTGCTGGTCTTGAGGCTATCCGCAACTCAAAGTCATTCGAAGAGACTTCTCCTGCATTTGATGAACTTGCAGCATATGTAAGTTCTCTTGGAGCTATCGTCGCAGAAGAGACACTTCTCGACGGTCTTTCATGTGACGCTAAGGCTCGCAACCGGTTCCGATTCCTCCTTGTAGTGGGTAGCTCATTCTTCCGTGAGCGTGAGACTGATGAATTTTTCGCACGATGGCATGTTGATAAGAAAACAGCTGATGTAGTGCATGGAGCACTCGCAAAGCTGTATCGATCTCTTTCAGACGCTGAAGTACTTGCAGAAGGTGACATGCTTGATCGTTTCCTTGAGGAACTTAAGCAGGTTAACGACGCATACAAGAACGAAGAGGTTCTTAAGCGATGGCTTTCTCTTTCAAAGTCTATTTCATCAAACCCTCTTGCTGAATGGGGCAAGTCAGATGCGCCAGCCATTCGCACTAAGGGTATCCGTGATTACGCATACCTTGTTATTAAGCAATCTGGAGAGCCAATGCACTTCTCAGATGTAGCAAAGGCTATCGGTACTCTCTTTGCAAAGGAGGCACATACTGCAACGACTCACAACGAACTAATCAAGGATTCTCGCTTTGTATTGGTTGGACGTGGCCTATACGCACTTGCTGAGTGGGGATA
>JAHJIK010000031.1 GCA_018823385.1 Patescibacteria group bacterium
AATCCAGCGCATGCTTGAGAAACAAGGTGCAGTAAAAGGTGCGCCTACCTATACAGCTGAGTTAAAAATAGATGGACTACATGTCATCCTTACGTACAAGAAAGGAAAACTGGTAACAGCAGCAACACGTGGCGATGGAAAGGTGGGTGAAAATGTTACAACGACTGTTAGTACTATTAAGTCTATTCCACAAACACTTACGCGGCCGGTAGACATTATTGTAGAAGGAGAGATATACATGACACGCTCAGGCTTGAAAAAGCTGAACCATGAGCGAGAAAAGAATGGGGAACAGCTGTTTGCCAATCCTCGAAACGCCGCCGCAGGCTCTATTCGACAACTCGACCCCACTGTTACTGCAGCACGCCCACTTGGCGTATTCCTCTACGACATAGATGGATATGGCGAACGAATGCCGGCAACACAACGGGACGAGCTATCTCTACTCACGGAACTTGGATTTCCCGTTAACACTAATGTCATCACTACCAACTCGATTGAGGAGATACTCTCCTTTTGGAAGAAGTGGCAGGGGAATGCACGAGATAAAGAAGATTACCTCATTGATGGGATTGTTATAAAGGTTGATGACACTGCGTTACAAGAGCAGCTTGGGTATACAGGGAAGGGTCCGAGGTTTGCGGTTGCCTTTAAGTTTCCAGCTGAGCAGGTTACAACGGTAATCGAAGATATCGGTCTTCAGATTGGCCGCACTGGAGTTGTGACGCCTGTTGCGCACCTCCGTCCAGTATCTGTTGCGGGAAGTACGGTAGCGCGGGCAACGCTTCATAACGAAGACTTCATAACGGAAAAAGATATACGAATAGGGGATACGGTGATTCTACAAAAAGCAGGTGATGTTATTCCTGAAATAGTGCAGGTGCTTACAGAATTTAGGACAGGAAAGGAGAAGAAGTGGACGTTCCCAAACCATTCACACCTGTGTGGCGGGAGTGGTGCTATTGAACGCGTCCCAGGCCAGGCTGCTCATCGATGTGCTGAGCGCGGCTCGTTTGCTGAGCAGTCTCGAAAACTTGCTCACTTCACCGGAAAGAGTGCCCTTGATATTGAAGGACTTGGTGCACAGACCGTAGTGCTGCTTATGGAGCAAGGTCTCGTATCAGAATTTGATGACTACTTTGATTTGACCCGCGATGAGCTACTGGCGCTGCCTGGATTTAAAGAGAAGTCCGTTGATAATTTGATGCGCGCTATCGAGGAAAAGAAAACAGTTCCACTTAACCGTTTGCTTGTAGGGCTATCAATCCTCCATGTTGGTGAAGAGACCGCGCTACTCTTGGCTCAAGAACTGGGAACACTTGCAGCACTACAGAATGCAACAGAAGAAACGCTCGCAAACATAAAGGGAGTGGGGGAGGTAGTGGCCCGCTCAATTGTTGCGTGGTTTAGAGATAGCGAGAATGTCGCACTAATGGAACGCCTTACTAAACACCTTTCAATACAGCGTGTTGAAGCCGTAGCTGGTGGTCCTCTGAAAGGAATGACGGTTGTAGTAACTGGCACGCTTCCAACCTATTCTCGAGATGAGGCTGAGGAGTTGGTGCGCAAGGCAGGAGGGTCCGTTGCAGGATCAGTATCTAAAAAGACATCCTTTGTCTTGGCTGGTGAAAACGCAGGCTCCAAGCGCGCCAAGGCTGAAGAGCTTGGAGTGCCACTTCTCACAGAGCAGGAGTTCCAAGACCGGCTAGGGCTGTGATACAGTGCTCATATGACAACGCCAGAGGAAGTATTGAAGCTTGCATCTCTTGCTCGTATTGAGGTGCCAGAGGGCGAATTGCCAGAATTCGTTGAGGGTTTTGATGCAATCGTGGCGTATGTAGGGCAGCTGGAAGGACTCACTATCAATGAGACGTCAGACATCCTGCCGTACGAGAATATTCTTCGTGAGGATGGAAACGCAACGCCAGCAGGAACATGGACTGAGAAGATAGTGGCGCAGTTCCCACAGAAGAGTGGAGACTCTTTGTCGGTAAAGCAGATTATTTCCCATGACTAAACCACTCAATCAGCTTTCAATTGTAGAGGCAGCAAGCGGTCTGCGGGCTAAAGACTTTTCTGTGCGCGATCTTTGGGATGCGTGTATGGCTGAGGCGGTTGCAAAAAACGAGGAGTTGAATGTATTCCTTGAACTCTTTGATGCTAATGAAGAGGCAATCGCTGCAGCACAGCAACGTATTGATACTGAAGGGGAGGGGGCGCCACTTCTATGTGGTATTCCAATTGCAATGAAGGACAACATCCTTATCGAGGGACATGTTGCGAGCGCTGCCTCAAAAATGCTTGAGAACTATACAGCAACCTATGACGCAACTGTTACAGCAAAACTAAAAGAAGCAGGAGCTCTTTTCATTGGACGCACTAACATGGACGAGTTTGCCATGGGAAGCTCAACTGAGCACTCCGCGTTTGGTTCAACACGAAACCCACTTGACCCGACTCGTGTACCTGGAGGTTCATCTGGCGGCTCATCTGCTGCTGTTGCTGCAAACATGGCACTGGCAGCTCTTGGCACTGATACCGGAGGGTCAATTCGTCAGCCAGCCGCACACTGCGGGCTTGTTGGATTTAAGCCAACGTATGGTGCTATTTCACGCCACGGACTCATTGCACTTGGCTCATCTCTTGATCAGGCAGGCCCGCTTACCCATACCGTGGAGGACGCAAAGATTTTGTTTGATGTGATGAAAGGAGAAGACTCCATGGACGCAACCACTATTCCAGCTGACTTCTGTGCAACCAAGACTAGCGCTGCAAAAAAGCGTATTGGTGTGCCATATCATTTGCTTGCGTCTGGTGTGGATGAAGATGTGCGTGCTCGTTTTGATGAAACGCTAGAGAAGTTCAAAGAGGAGGGATACGAAATTTGTGAGGTGCAGCTTCCAACAAGCCCATATGCGCTCCCTGCGTATTATGTTGTTATGCCTGCGGAGGCGTCTGCAAACCTTGCCCGCTTTGACGGTATTCGATATGGAAACGGTGGAAAGGGAAAGGATCTGCTTGAGGACTATGTCATTGCAAAGACGGAGGGATTTGGCCACGAGACAAAGCGACGTATTCTCTTGGGTACATTCGTGCTCTCGTCGGGATATATTGATGCCTACTATCGAAAGGCACAGTCTGCACGAGGTGCTCTAATTGCAGAGTACGACAAGGCATTTGAAGAGGTTGATGTCATTGCATTCCCAACAACCCCATCTCCAGCCTTTAAATTTGGCGAGAAGAGCGACCCAGTTTCAATGTATCTAGAAGACGTATTCACCGTCACTGCAAACCTCACTGGTATGCCTGCTATTTCTGTACCAATGGGTATGGTTGAGCGAGACGGGGTCCAGCTGCCAACAGGCATCCACTTTACCGCTCCAAAGTGCCAAGATGAGTTGTTGTTTAAAATGGGGGGAATGGTGACTGGAGAGGAGATATACTAAGAGTAATGGAAGACACGACTAGTCCCGTACATTTCCTCAACCTAGAATACTTCTTTCGTCTTTTGTACGAACTGATATCAGGTGGAGGCTCGGTCTCATTTGATTACAGCTCGCTTATCAGGCTGGCTGGATCTATTTGGATGTTGGTTACATTCCTTGCGGTCATCATCTCCTTTATAGCGCTTTGGTACTTTATGAGCTCCACTATGCGTCTCTATCAAACACGACGTGAGGAGCATGATCTGTACACAACCATTCCTTTTGAGGTGGCAGACAAGAAAGTGGATCACTCTCGATGGGCGCACATCCAAGAACTGATGCTTTCTGGAAACGAGAGCGATTATCGCCAGGCAATTATCGAAGCAGACATCATGCTTGAGGAGGTGCTCCTACAGCTGGGCTATATGGGTGTGTCTATCGGCGACATGTTGAAGCAGGTTAATTCAGACAGGCTTCATACGCTCAATAGCGCATGGGAAGCACATAAAGTGCGTAACGAGATAGCGCACCAAGGCTCAGCATTTAAACTGTCAGAACAGTTAGCGCACCGCACTATCGGCCACTACGAGGCTGTATTTAGAGAAGTAGGAGAGATCTAGTCACTTGCTTAAATCGAAATCTGGCGTATATTGTAGCTATAGCGGGGTAGAGGAGAGGTACCTCGGGAGGCTCATAACCTCCAGACGCCGGTTCGATTCCGGCCCCCGCAACAAATTTAGGAAAACGGCACTATATGGTGCCGTTTTCCATTTGCACCGTAACTACAGATTCAAGGTGTTGGTATACTTCTCTGTATGAATAGATTCATTCTTGTCGCAATCGCCCTACTCCTTGTTCTTGGTATTGGAGGCTATTTCCTTTATACGTCTAATCAAAGCATGACCTTGCCCGAGGTTGAATCAAGTGTAGAGGTGGGTGATATGGATCGGTGGCCAGTAGCGCTGACGGTTTCTCTCTTCTTTTACGACCCGACTCGTGACCAAGATGCACAAGGGAATATCATGTGTTCTGATAAGGGTCTCATACCGGTTTCTCGAACGATAACGACCATCACACCGATCGAAGACACGGTCCGACTTCTGTTATCAGGTAATCTTACTGTTGAGGAACGTGCAGAGGGGATAACTACGGAGTATCCGCTTTCAGGAGTCTCGCTAACCTCAGTTACGCTTGGCGAGGATGGAGAACTTAGGGTCGCTCTTAACGATCCAGAAGGTCGAACTGGCGGAGGCTCATGCCGTGTTGCTGTACTTGCAGCACAGATACGCGCCACAGCGCTTCAGTTCCCTGAGGTTAGGAAGGTTACTTTTGAGCCAGAAGACTTGTTTCAGCCGTAGGTATACTTATTCTGGCTTCAATTGTTGCCAGGCCTCTCCAGGCCAAAGCAACTAATCAGAGCGTCACTGGCGCCAACCCTGACGTACCAGTACAGGTAAGTAACGAATCTGTTGCATTGAATTAAGTGTTACGATAGTGGCATGTACATCATATACGCATTCGTCGCCATTCTTGTGCTTTGGACTGTTTGGGGAGCTGTGTCGTCGCAGGTTGAGAACACACCATATACCGTACTTGAACAAGCGAAGGGATACGAGGTTAGGCTGTATCCTGAGCACATCGTGGCCCAAACAACGGTTGAAGGTTCATATTCAGATGCGCTAAATACAGGGTTTGGAATAGTGGCTGGATATATCTTTGGAGGAAACACAAAGCAGGAAAGTATCGCTATGACCGCTCCTGTTGTTGAGAAGACTGCTGGAAGCGAAAAGATAGCAATGACAGCACCTGTAGTGGCGAGTTTAGAAGGGGAGTCTCATACCATCAGTTTTGGTATGCCATCCTCGTACACACTCGAGACCTTGCCGACACCAACTGACTCACGAGTTGAAATTGTAACGGTTCCTGAAATGAAAATGGCAGTACTGCGCTTCTCATGGTTGCGTACCGATGCGCGTGTTCAGTCAAAGAAAGAAGAGCTCCTCTCCGCACTTGCTCGAGACGGTGTCACGGTATCAGGTTTGGTTCAGTATGCAGGATACAATGCGCCATGGACTCCACCTTGGATGACTCGCAATGAAGTGATGGTAGAAATTAATTAGCGGCATGCAATTCACTCGCCAAAAACTAGTTCTGATTCTTATAGCACTCCTTGTTCTTACAGCCGGTGTGGCTGGGTATCTGTATATGGGTAGCGAGATGAAGGGTGTGCAAACTCCTGAATCTGCAACAGTAACTGTAGACTATCTAAACGCCGAATATCTCATTGATGGCGTACCAGTCAAACTGGTGAACGGTGTAGCTAAAACAGAGGCTGCTCCAGGCTCAGCATCAATGGTAACGACTCAGTATTTTGGAAATGAATTGAAAACTGATCTCGATGGAGACGGAATCGAAGATGTCGTATTTCTACTTACACAAAACAGTGGTGGCTCAGGTACCTTCTTCTATGTCGTCGCAGCACTTACAACTGACTCTGGATACATTGGTTCAGATGGGTATTTCCTAGGTGACCGCATTGCGCCTCAAACAACGGAAGTGAGTCAGAACCCACGACACAAGAACGTCATAGTTGTGAACTATGCAGATCGCGCCGAGGATGAACCGATGACTACCCAGCCGTCAGTAGGGAAGAGTGTGTATTTGAAGATTGATCCTGCGAACACGCAGTGGGGTATTGTACTGCCTGATTTTGAGGGAGAGTCACGTTAACGACTGTTTGCTGCAATTGCTGTTTCAAACAAGTCTGGTGTTGGTGGGTGGTGGCTATCCATCTCTGCGATAAAAGCATCATGTGCAAGTGCAAGTCGAGGATTTGATGCTCGCTCCTCACCAAGCGTACTTGCGGTACGCTCTTTGTAATCATGGGCTGGATATACAATCGTTGTGTCATCGAGTGTACCCAGAACGGTATGCAGTGAATCATACAAAGCCTCACTGTCTCCCAGCTGAAAGTCTGTCCTTCCCGTGCCCCCAATGAGAAGCGCATCTCCCGTGAAGACAGCCTCGTCTGTACAGATAGAAATGCTTTCATCAGTATGCCCAGGTGTTGCTAGAAGTGTTAGTTCAGATTCACCAAGTGCAAGTCTCTCGCCGCCACGTACTGCGATATCTTTTCGTACTGACGGTGCATTCTGGTGTCGCACGAGCTTTGCACTAGTTAGCTGCAACAATTCAGGCGCAGATGAGACGTGGTCTGCGTGGGTGTGTGTTTCAATGACATACTTTAAAGCCGCATCATGTTCTTTCAGCGCGGATAGGTACTGTTCTGTTTGAATCTCTTCTGAGGGATCTATAACAGCTGCCTCACCTCCGTCGATGAGGAGGTATGATAGACAGCCTCGGCTTGAGTGGAAGGGTATTGTTTTCATACTGTAGGTAGGTTAGCTTCTTGCCAGGCTAGAATTCCGCCAGACACGTTTACTGCATGAGTCATGCCAAGACGCTGAAGGATATTGGTCGCTACTGCGCTACGTCCTCCTGTCCTGCACATGACATGAATTGAGGTGTACGGAGTAAGTTGGTCGATATGTGCTTCAAGAATATCGAGAGGGATATTGAGTGCACCTTCTACTCCTATGTCCCGTACCTCGTCCATGCTGCGAACGTCAAGGAGGCAGTGGTTGGGAGTGCCAAGCTTTTCATATGCCTGTTGCACAGAAACATTTTTCGTATCAAATGAGAGTCCAAACATACTAGGACAGGGAATAGGCGGTGCTGATAATAGTGTCTAGTTCTGACGCTAATGAGTCCTTCGTATTCTTTGTGAGACAGTGGGCAGCATAGAGTTTAGAGAATGCTTCTGCAAATCGCTTGAGTCCGCTAGAGGCTGCTTTGGTCTGCATTAATATCTTGGTGCAGTCAGAAGTATCTTGTGCCTCAATCATTCGTTTAAGGGCCGACACCTGGCCTTCTATACGAGAGAGTCGGTTATACAGTTCTTTCTGTTGGGTATTCATGGCTCGGTTCATATGTATAT
>JAHJIK010000032.1 GCA_018823385.1 Patescibacteria group bacterium
CCTGCTCCTCCGCTTGGTGAGGCTGTGTAGATGACGGTTTCGCCAACAGCAACTGCGGTACTACTTACGTTACATGACACACTTCCAAGAGCGGTGTTAGTAACTGAGATAGCAGTCCACGCCCCGCAGTTATTTGATTCATTTGTTTCCGTAACAGCTCCGACCATTCCGGTATTGTTGTCAGCACACACTCGCACGTACCACGTACCTACTGACGTAAAGGTACGGCTTAGGTTTGTGCTAGCTGAACCGGAAGCTGGGATGCTTGCGGTCTGAGAACCCGCATAGCTAGCCACGCCAGAACTGTGGTCGCTGTTTGAATCAATCTGGAATACGTTATTGGTCGTAGCGCCAGTTGCTGCACCTCCCAAGTTTGAGATAACAGCACTGAGTGACGTTGCCTGGTTCAGCACTGCTGAGGTTGGTGACACGCTCGACGCAGTAAGATCTGGTCCGCCGTTAAGCGTAACTGCAGCTGTTGCTGTTCCTTCTCCACCATCTCCTATACATGTAATGGTGTAGGTGGTAGAGCCAGCTGGTGTAACCGTCACACTACCGCCCGCTGTCGGGGTAACTGTTCCTACTCCCTGGTTAATAGAACAAGAGTTTGCGTTTGTAGAGGTCCACGTAAGTGTAGAAGACCCTCCTGCGGTGATGGTTGCAGGGTTGGCAGTCAGTGTTGCTGTTGGAGCTAAAATCGATTCTGTCACTGCGACCGTTGCAGATGCATTCGCCGTATTCACGCCGTCAGTACAACTCACTGAATAGCCTGTTGTCTGAGTTGGTGATACTGAAATAGTTCCTGAAGTCGCACCGGCAGTATTGAACCCGTTACCGGTACAACTGCTCGCATTTGATGAACCCCAGGTGAGAGCTGAGGAACCACCTGCTTGGATCGTAGCGGGCAGAGCCACCATTACCACTGTTGGAAGCGTTTGTGCGTCTAAAATCTCTCCACACACTTCTCCGTTTGGATCAACTGTTGCTACGTCATAGTTACTCGTAACTACAGCACTTCCGGCAGACCCGCCGCCATATACAGAACCCCAGAGTGCTGCGAGAGATACACTGTTACCGTTGCCGTCCGAAGCAAAGTCGGTTGGGCCGTATGGGTTGGTAACGAGATAGTACTGATTTTCTGAATCCGTACCACAGCTACCACCATTTTGAGGGCCTGCCTGTGCGATTGAAGCTATACCGAGAGTTGTTATCGCTACTGCCAAAGCAGTGAGAACAAGAATTCGTGTGCGAAGTGAAAGATTGAATGTCATAGATTATCGAATTATGCGGTGATGCCCTGCGACTGGAAAGGTGTACACCATTTCAGCTGAAGCATCAGAAGATATCTTCCAAAGGTTTGCCCCTGTCTCTTCGGTCCACTGTGTTCCATAGAGTGTATCGCCAACAAAGGTTACGCTCTCGAGAACGGGGTCAATTGAATCAATAAGCTCCAGTCCGAGTGGCGCCTGTACACGGTTCAAGGCGAAGAGATCGTACTTTCGTGTCACACCATTCTGCATTGCAAGATGTGAGCCGTCAGCTGAAATGCGAGCGACATAATCAAGTGTGCCAGCGTTGAAGAAAAATGATGTCTGTGTGGTGTGTGCAGCCAGGTCCGCCACAACCACTCCTCTTGGTGAGGTAAACAGCAAGTACGATACTCCGTCACGTGTGAAGTACTGGGGCGCAAAACCAGTACCTACCTCCCAAGTCTCACCCGTTTCAAGGTTAAGTGTTTTAACGGTCCACTCGGAAAGTCTTACATCAAACAAGGTGCCGGCAGTTTTTGTCTCTGCATACGCAATTGACGTTCCGTCAGGAGAAACCGCAAGTGCCGCCTTTCCGTTTCCGGTCTCTGTTAGCATCTTCGTTTCAGAACCGATAACAAAAATATCCTGTCCAGTTTCGTCAGGACTAAGTACCACTGCCGCCTGCACTCCATTCTCGTTAACGTAGTCACTCAAGAATCCATCTACTGGAATATTTATATCCTTGTATCCAAGCAAACCGAATGAATGGAGCTCTCCAGAGATGTAGTCTCCTTCAAATACGGTTACACCTTTAAGGTTTAGCGGGGTTCCTCGCAACACTAAATAAATACCTGCGAGGAGCACAATAAGAATAAGGACACCAACAATAGTAATAATAAATCTTTTTTTCGAGTGTTCAGGAGCCGCTGCGACGGGTGCTGGTACTTGCTGTATTTCCATATATGAATCATAGCAGATC
>JAHJIK010000033.1 GCA_018823385.1 Patescibacteria group bacterium
GAAACCCAGGAGGATACCTTGCTGCAGCGGTATCTATGGCAAGCCACTTCCTTCCCGATGAGGCTGCGGTAGTGACAGAAGACTATGCAGGAAAGCGTGAGAATATTGTGCACGCAAGTAACGGAACAGGTGGAATACCAGCAGGCACAAAGGTGGTCATTCTAATGGACCAAGGGTCAGCGTCTGCGTCTGAAATTCTTGCAGGAGCACTACAGGATGGTGGAGTTGCCAAGCTTATTGGTACACGTTCATTTGGAAAGGGGTCTGTACAGGAGCTGGTTGATATTGATGGTGGGTCCTTGAAAGTAACGGTAGCTCGATGGCTTACTCCCTCTGGCAGATCAATTTCTGATGGAGGACTGACTCCTGATATCGAGGTTAAGAACACAAAGGAATCTCTTGAGGCGGGCTCTGACCTACAGAAAGAGCGTGCGGTACAGTACTTGGTTACCGGAAACTAGCGCCAGTTGCGAAGATGGGTGTAACGAGCTAGGATTGGACTATATGAAAGTCGTACTACTTAAAGACGTGAAGAATATGGGACGTGCACATACGGTACATGAAGTATCAGATGGGTATGCGCTCAACCACCTTATCCCAAGCAAACTAGCCGTTCTTGCCACTGACACTTCTAAGAAGCAGGCAGAGACACGTGTACAGCAGGTTATTGATCGAAAGGAGCTTGATACAAAACTTATCGAACAGCGCCTATCAGCTCTCGCTGAGGGATCTATCTCAATCATCAAAAAGGCTAACGAACAGGGTCATCTCTATGATGCGGTTGATGCAAAGGAAATTGCAGATGCAACTGACCTGCCGGTAGATGCAATCCATCTTGAGAAGCCAATTAAGGAACTTGGTTCATTTGATATTCCAGTAGCTGTAGGCGAGGCATTCGGAAAGATTTCAATTTCAATCGAAGCAGAGTAATTAAAAAAGACCTCGTCGCATTGACGGGTCTGTTCAAAAGAGCAATTAATTCGGAACACGCGATTTTCTGTACTATTTCGGCTTATACAGAAAAGCAGATCGCACCGGCCACATCAAAGATGTACCTGCGATACGTGTCCAATCGAGGGTGTGAATCCGAACCCTGTAGACGAAGCACGACGTGGTGCTATTTACCGATATAGTTGTATTTTCGACCATTCTTCCGGGTTATTGCGACGACAAGCAAGCCTGCCAGCGCGAGCACCAAAAGAATGAGCGGATAGAAGAGGTAGATCTTCATTTCCGCTGACGGAAGAAAGTGCATGAAGAACGAGAGCTGATCGGCTTTCCTTGTAGCTGCCGGAACAGCTTCCTGCACAGGCGCCGGTATCTTTCGAGCTGCCAATTCAGCAGCCTTTCGAGCCGATTCCTGAGCCGCTGTAAGCCGTGCGGCAGCTTCCTGTTCTTTTGCCAGGAGCTCTCGCTCGACGCAGTGGGAGACAAAATGTCCCTCTTGGATGACGCAGATGAACCCGCCCTTGGTAAGGGTGGTCCCTTTCTTCATGTGTCGAGCTGACTTGAACGTCTCGCCGTTGGCGGCCAGATATTCGGTCACAGCTTTGTGGAACTTGGGCCCGGCATGGGCAGCCGGTGCAAGAGCTAAAAAGCCAATGGCAATTGCTATCGCCAGAAGTATTTTTTTCATACCACCACCTCATGGATCGACTCGGGGGTTTTTGTCTCTGCCGCCAGATCAGCTTGTTCTTCTGGAACAGCATGAACTTTCGGCGTAGACATGTCGTATGAACCGGGGCCATGCTTAGGCTTTGCGGGCTCACTAGGCTCATCAGGTTCATCATCTGGAATGCTTGTGGCTTCCGCACGGGCGAAAAGCTTATTTCTCCGTCTGTGGTGAAAGAACTCGAGGAGCCCAGCCACGAGACAAATGAGAAGTACAGCCACGATGATCAGTAGTACCGTACCAACTCGCTCTTCGTTGTTGCGAGCCACTTCTTGCGCTGCGGCCAGATCATCGAGATACGATTTGCCAGTCCCAAGAACTTCTTCTTTGGGTCCAGGCTTCGGGTCGGACCGTTTCGGCACTTCAGTCCGAACGACTTCCACAGGCTTGGGCGGAGCTGATACGAGGTATTTCTTAACCCCGTTCCAGACGTAGAAGTCCTTACGGACCGTCTCTTTGTGTCCGAAGATGGTGTACTCAGCTCCCGGAAGCATGCGGGTTGCAGCTTCCTGGGTCAGACCGTTCTCCTTCAGGACGAGGTCGACCGTGGCCGCCACCTCCTGGTTGGAAACTTCCTTGGCCGCTGCGATTGACCCTCCAAAAACGGTCAGGCACAACGTGGCGAATACAAGTGCGATTACGCGCATGGCGTCCTCCTTAATGTCAAAGTGGCGCACAATGCGCCACGTCCATGTGGACTATACCACAGATATTGAAAAAGAAAAAAGCCGGTGTATCCGGCTTGTTCCTTATGCTGGGAGAACGTCTACCACCTTCTTGCGGAAGGTCTGTCCGTCAAAACCAGTCTTTCGCTTGGTTCGGAAGGCAACCTTTCCTTCAGCCATAGAGAAAAGTGTGTGATCACGTCCAACTTTAACGTTTAGACCTGCATCAATCTTTGTTCCGCGCTGACGAACGATAACCATACCAGGGCGTGCTGCCTGGCCGTCTGCGAGCTTCACCCCTAGGTATTTAGGGTTCGAATCTCGTCCGTTCTTTGATGATCCTCCTGCTTTTGTACTTGACATACTGGTATACTTTTAAGTACTTATGAATATATCAGATATACCAGCAGGGAGCAAGGATTTCTTGGGTAAAATACCGGCAGGAGCCATATATTCCTTGATTTTGATACTTACCGCCACCGGCAGCTTTGGGCTCGGTGTTCTGTTTGAGCGAGATATAGGCCTTTCAGGCCAAAATAGTGGTGGGTTCTGGATAGAGGAGGTGCAGGGCACTTCAACCCTCCCAGCGAGCGTACAGAGCGCTGTAGCTGCACCTGTAGAGGATTCTGTGGTTACTGGAGGTCAATATGTGGCATCAAAGAATGGTACGCGGTACTACTTGCCATGGTGTGGGGGAGCTAAGCAGATTAATGAAGAGAATAAGGTGTGGTTTACAACCAAAGAAGACGCTGAACGGGCAGGGTATACTCCAGCTAAGAACTGTAAAGGAATATGATTGCACTCGACATTGAATCAAGTAGCGCAGACCCGGCAACTGGCTCCATCATCTCATTGGGAGCGGTTGATACGGATGACACCAATAATCAGTTTTATGATGAGTGTCGCATTTGGGATGGTGCACACGTAAAAGATGAGGCTTTAAAGGTGAATGGATTCACAAGAGACGAGGTGGTAGATCTGAGCAAAAAGTCAGAAGCAGAGCTGATCGCCGCTTTTGTTGCATGGGCGACTGACAGACCTATTAACACGACGTTTGTAAGTCAGAACCCCTCCTTTGATTATGGATACGTATTAGCTGCATGTGACCGTGCAAATATAGAATTTCCATTCGCACGACGAACACTCGATATTCATACACTCGTGTGGCTACACATGGTAGGGCAGGGGATTGAGCCACCAATGAAGAACAAGCACTCAGATATTTCTCTTGATACGGCACTTCAGTATTGTGGTATTCCAGAAGAACCGCATCCACACAACGGGCTCACTGGTGCGTTATCCCATGCCGAAGTATTCAATCGCATAGCGTATAATAAAAAAAGTATAGAAGCATTCAGTAACTACGAACTACCATGGTCCACGAAGAAGTTATAGACGGAACAGACGCCGAATCACCAGAAGCAACTACGAAACATGTAGAAATGGGAACCACCCTTACTCGAGCCATCGAGGAAGGGAAGACTGCAGTACCAGAGAAA
>JAHJIK010000034.1 GCA_018823385.1 Patescibacteria group bacterium
CGCTGGAAATCAGCAACCGCCTGAAGTGTTACCGTACCGAAATATCCGGTAATGGTTGGAAAGGTGAAGAATGAACGTGCCTTCAGTATTGTCTGCAGCAGAGACACATCAGAACCAGTCGATCCAATCGTCAGTGGACGATTAAACTGCGCTGATGATGTGTTAGGAAAGAATAAAAGTGCTACCACTACAAACGAAAGGACATACTTTGAAATACTCATACGCACAAGTATATCATCCGCAGCAAGCAGATATGAAAAATCCCGCTCAGCGCGGGATTTTTCAAGCTTCTATTTCTTGTGTCGTCGGAGGAACGATGGGATTGCTCCCCATGTCTCATCATCTTCTTCCACTGGGGGTGGTGTCGGAGACTTTGTCATGTCAGTAGCCTTTGGCGTTGCAGTAACAACAGGCTCGCTTCGTTCACGACGCACAGGCTCAGGCTTTGGTTCAGGCTCAGCTTTCGCTTCTGGCTCTGGAGCTGGCTCAGGCTTTGGTTCTGGGGCAGGTGTGTTGTTGCGACCCAATACCTCGCTTAGAAGTCCTCCGCGTACCTCAGTCTGCTCCTTTGCAGGCATGGAGAACAGAGAACGCTCGTTAACAGAACCTGATGCAAGGCCAGTGTATTCTGAAAGTCCTTCAGGGAAGCCTGTCGCAATAACGATAATGCGGATCTGACCCTTCTTCAGTTTCTCGTCGCGCATGATACCGAAGATAATGCGTGCGTTCTTATCAACAGACTCGCTGATAACCTTCGCTGCTTCCTGTACCTCAAGAATTCCAAGGTCCTCAGATCCAGCAACCACAAAGAGAATTCCCTTAGCTCCATTGATAGATACGTCGAGAAGTGGTGAGTTGATTGCTTGGGTAGCTGCTTCCTTAGCTCGGTTGTCGCCGTCAGCAACACCGATACCCATAAGAGCAGGACCTGCACCTTCCATGATTGCTTTGATGTCGTTAAAGTCGGTGTTGATTTCACCAGGAGTGGTGATGATGTCAGACACGCCTTCAACTGCCTGCCGTAGTATTTCGTCTGAAAGGGCAAAGGCACTCTTTGCACTAGTCTGTGACTCAACGATAGCAAGAAGCTTGTCGTTAGGGATGATGATGAATGCATCTACCTCTTTCTTTAGTTCTTCAAGACCATGCTCAGCAAGGTCACGACGCTGAGCGCCTTCGAATGAAAACGGACGGGTAACAACCGCAACGGTGAGAGCACCGATTTCTTTTGCAATCCGCGCAACCACTGGAGCTGAACCAGTTCCTGTTCCACCTCCCATACCGCAGGTGATGAACACCATGTCAGAACCCTGCAGCGCTTCCTGAATTTCCTGGCGTGTCTCCTCAGCAGCTCGCTTTCCGAGTTCAGGATTCATTCCAGTACCAAGTCCTCGAGTGAGGTTCTTGCCGATATGAATCTTCCGTTTCGCTAGAGAGCGGTGAAGATCCTGGGCATCACTGTTTACAGCGATAAACTCAACTCCTTTCACTTTGGAGTTGATCATGTGATTAACAGCGTTGCAGCCGGAACCTCCGGTTCCCACAACTCTGATTCGGGCGAATGTTTCGATTTCTGGTGTTACGCGCTTGGACATGGTGGTCTATATAATGTGTAGTGGTGTCATGATACCAGAGTACACAGATGTGCAAACGTTGACAGAGTTTGCCTCTGTTCTCTGGTTTAAGGCATGAATTGCTGGAAGAACTGCTGTATCGCTCCTCCCATCTTATCAAAAGAATGCTTTTTTGGCGTCTCGGTGTCTCCGGTGAGTCCCCAGAGTGCTAATCCGTATGCTACTGCCCACGTTGCATCACGCACTTTTGTTTCTGACGTGATACGAAGGTCTGCGATGCGTGATGGAAGGTTGAGTGAGCCTTTTGCAATATCGATTACCGAACCCTGTCCTGCTCCTCCTCCTGAAATAATGATACCAGCAGGGAGGTTGCCGCGACGTCCGATTGATTTCAAATGTTTGTCGATTAAATCAAACATCATTTTGAATCGGGCAGTGATAATCTCCTCAACTTTCTTGCGCGGATACATGGCACCTGAAAGACGTCCAAGCTTAATACGCTCTGCATCCTCAAGGGTGATTTTAAATCCGAGGGCAAGGTCATCCGTAATATGCGTGCTGCCCGCCTGGAAGACTTTTAAGGAGATAGGTACTCCTTCATCGTATACAACGACTGAAACGGTCTCAGAGCCTATATTGGCCAGTACACACCCCTTCATCTTCTGGTCCTTGGTCAGAGTTACGTATGAACCGGCCAGTGGGGAAGCCATACGGTCAATCACTTCAATATCAGCGTTCTCAACCACTGAGGTGAGGAGGTCTGCATGTTGAGTAAAGCAGGTAACAAACAGGAACTCAGCCTCAAGACGCGTTCCGCGCATACCAAGAGGCTCGCCCAATGTCTTTACGTTATCCACTTTGTACTCAAGAGGAATTTCGTGTAGCACAGTGCGGTTAAGGAAGTGGGGCTTCGCTGCTTCTTTGGCAGCTTCGCGCACCTTATCAATATCTAAATCGGTAATTTCCTGATCAGCGCGTGAGATTACCACTTCACCCTTTCCGCGTGTTTCATCCAGTGACACGCCACCAATGGCGAGGAAGCCCGTTTTAATTGGTACTCGTGCAACACTCTCTGCTTGTCGCTTGGCAGCTTCAACAGAAGCGGCAGCATCAGCGGCATCAACCACATACCCGTGCCGCATACCAGCAGATTCAGATATGCCG
>JAHJIK010000035.1 GCA_018823385.1 Patescibacteria group bacterium
CTCGCTGGATTCGCTCATCGAACGCACGGAACTCCTCTTCATCGAACACATCGTCAAGCGACCACTGCTGTACCTCATGCTTCACTTTCTGAAGACCAGGCAGAACTCCTCCTGCCACCTTCTTTGTTGGAGATGCTTCCCGAGTAAGTTCAGGATACTGCTCTTCCAGGAGAACCAGGTCATGCTTAAGCGAATCAAGCGCCTCAGGTGAGATGCTTGATTCGTCATGTAGATGGTACTCGGCACGATACGCCGCAATTGCAGCTCGTAGCTTAGATACTCGATCGCGTACGTCTTTGGGAACTGCCATATATACCCATGATACAGGCTGTATATTAATAGACCACCTTTAGACCACGCTCAACTCGTCGAGCATCATCCGCGTTACAGGAGTTATATCCATTGGCATATATACGCGTTGTTGGGGCTATTGGATAGTTTTTATACACTCTAACAGAAGCCTGCGTGCCACCTCCCGCACAGGGTACTGAATACGTAGTTACTTTTGGCGACGATCCTGATGGCGCATATGAAATTACCTGTCCGTCACAGCTGAGCTGCGTAAGGGCATCAAAGTTTGTATTGAACGCATCCTTCTGCTGGTCATAGTAGAGCGCGCACTCAAGAGCAGAGTCGGCTGCATAGAATGCCTTCTGTGACTGCTTGGCAGTTGAAGCAAGTATCACCTGCTTATATGCCATATCAAGAAGAGCCAGACCAATCGTCAACACCACCGAGGAAAGAATAACGGCAATGAGGAGGGTGAATCCGCGTGGTTGTGTAGAAATCATAGCCAATCTTGAATTATATCCGTCACCTGAACGGTCTGCGTTCCGTGTCGCTCCCAGGTAACCGTCACTACAATCTTTGCTTCACGAGCGTTGAGCTGCGAAATAGTAACACTACGAGTAAAGAGACTCTTCACACCAGCATTTTGCTGATTGTAGATATTAGTTGAACTAAGATACAGCGGCGTAATGCTTGAGCTGATATCCGCAGGCACCTGTGTTGGATCAACAGTACACGGTCCAGGCAAACAGGTATCAAGTCCATAGAGCCAAGTTCTCCCTGCAAGGTAATTGTCATCACGAAGACTGCGAATGTATTCCACGCCCTCCTGAGCGAGTGATGAGGCGATCATCTGGTCACGTGTAAGGAATGCAGTACGAGTTGCAATTTGGATTGCATAGAAAGGTCCAACCAATGAAATGGTGAGGACTGATATAGCGACAAGTGTTTCAACAAGAGTAAAGCCTTTCATAGTTATAGATCGATTGCGCGTTGCGTAGCTCCGCTTTGAATAACAAACTCGACCGGGTCCAGATTTACATCAGGCGTAATACTCCCCTGAATGGTGAACGTCACGCGCGGTTGCCCGTCTGCTGGACCTGAATTCTTTCCCCACACATAGAACCGAAGTCCATTAGTGGCAGGAATAGTAATACGTGGATCTGTAATAGCGAGTGGTGTAGAGCCATTAATCTTGCGAGTGATAACGCCACCTTCATATTCATAGATAATCTGACGCCCCTCACTGTCGATGAAACTGAAACTGTCAGTGAAACACCCTGCAACACAGTAGTCGGTACCTGTTCTAATTGAGCGAGACATACTATCAACCGCAAATGACAGGTTGGTCATCAGATCGCTCGTTGCTCGTGTCTGCCGATCCATATTGATAAGCGTCAAATATGCCGCCGTTGCAATAAGCATCACAATACTAAACAGACCGACCGAGACGATCATTTCAAGCAACGTATATCCGCGCATAGGTTGAGGCTTCATCATGGACAGGTAAGTGAAACCGATATCGCCCCAAGGGCCGTTACATTAATACATCGTGATGCTTGATTGTCAGGCGCCATAACCGTAATTGTAGCGCGAACAAATGACTGTGTTGCGTTGTTCCCTGTAATGATTGTTTCCGTATTGGGTCGCAAGAACACGATATCCATGTTGCTCAGTGTTGAACTTGAGCAAATGTTTGTGCCTCCAGAAGTAATCCCGCAGAAGTTTGAGATATAGAACCCGCGACTGAATGTATAGGTACGCAGTAGTTCTGATGGATCTGAGTAGTAACAGTTACCCGGCCTCGCTTCCGGACTGGTAGCTGACCTGTCATCGTGACCAGGGCACCGTACGCTGTAGGTACCTGGTGCTGCAGGGAGGATGTCAGAGAATGTGATGTATTCCGAAGGCGTAATGCGAGAGAAACGCACGCCGTATCCAGCATTCTGAATACCGCTGAATATACGAGTAGAGAGTCCGTATGATTGAGCTTCTCGTATAGAGAGTCCGATGTTGTATGCCGTATCAGTTAATATCAACGATCGGTTAAAGGACGTCTGCCCCACCAAGGCAATGCCCGTGATAA
Source organism: Patescibacteria group bacterium (assembly GCA_018823385.1). Classification (GTDB taxonomy): domain Bacteria; phylum Patescibacteriota; class Minisyncoccia; order Phycocordibacterales; family Phycocordibacteraceae; genus C7867-001. The sequence continues at coordinate 2,375 of JAHJIK010000035.1, forward strand.
TCACAATGATGGCAAGTACCACCAGCATTTCAATGAGCGTGAAGCCGCGTGGGCGTTTTAGAAAATGAATGGGTTCCATTGTGTAAAGAAAGCGAGAAGATAGCCTGCGGCAAGAAACGGAACGAATGGCACCTCAATACCAAGTCGAGGTCCGCCACGTCGGAGCACTAGTATAACTATACCAATCACCCCTCCAATCCAAAACGTAAATAGAAAACCAGAAAAGGCGCTGTATCCGGTAAGAAGCGCAAGAGCGATTGCAACCGGCGTATCACCAAGCCCCATTGCCCTCCCTTTCGAGAAGAAATAGAGGGAGAAGAAAAAGAGTCCGGTGATTGCAGCAGTCATACTCCACACTCCCAGAGAATACAGATCAAGAGACACAGTCACGGCGTACAAACCGGAGAATACAAGCAAGAGAATGGATGCAGGAACCGGAACGATAGTATGGCGCGTGTCGTACAGAACGATAAACAGCAACACCAGCATGCTGAGAGCAAACCACAGCAGTGAGAGAGCTATACCAAGCTTCAGGTATCCCAGCACAAAGATTGTCCCCATAACCGCTTCAACAACCACATACTGCACCGGCACTTTTGATCCACAAGAACGGCACCGACCACGTGCAAGTATCCATGAAAGGATTGGTACTAAATCGTGTGACGTTAAGTCTGTTGCGCAAGAATCACAGCGAGACCTCCCCTTGGACCAAGATTGTCCAGTATAGGCACGCTCAGCAATGACGGAAACGAAACTTGCGAGAATCGCGCCGAGACAAAATAAGATAAAAGCTTCCACTGCTTTAGTATACCTTCTGAAATACAAAACCCCTGCATTATGCAGGGGTTTTGTTAACCAAATGAATGCTAGTTACACGTCGTGTCTGTGGTGTTTGTCAGTGCAGCTGTTGCTGAACCGCTAGCTGCAGTGTATGCAGTAGTTCCTGTTCCCTGCGTGCCTTTTGCCACACCAGAGCTGTCAACACACCAATATCCACCACTTCGAAGTGGCGTTGCCACTGCGTATCCAGCACCAGCTGAATCAATTACGCAGTACAGCGCAGTACCGCCATTGTTCGACTTTACGCCAGACATTGCCTGAGAAACAGTCGTGTCAGAGAAAAGAGTGTTTGCGGTAAATGTTGCTCCACAGTCAACTCCTGCAACAGCTGTTGTACCATTGGAGTTGTACCGGTTATTTGTTGCATTATAGATTTCAGCCTGTGTACGAAGTGTACCCAAGTTACTCTTAATAGCAGCGTCCGCTCCACGGCTTCGAGCAGTGTTAAGAGAGGCCAACACTACTGAAGACAAGATACCAATAATGGCGATAACGACGAGGAGCTCGATGAGGGTGAAACCTCGCTGGGGTGAGTTCATTGGTGAATTAGTTATAGATGACATGTATTAAATATACCTTGTTCTCCTTGAAGATTACGTATTCTTGGGGATAAATACAAAAACCCCGACATGCGGGGTTTTTGTATTTATAGTACGTGCCTTATGGACAAGTAGTAACTGCTGTTACTGCAGAGTCAACAACTTTCGATGCTCCAGTTGAGTCTACACACCAGTAATCGGTCCCGGAACTACCACTTACCTGGTTTGTTGACTTGAGAGGGGCTGTTACAACCCACGCAGTTGCGCTTGAGAAACATGCATCAGAGGTTGTATTTCCTGCACCTGCTGTAGCCGCTGCATTTGTTTGAGATGCGATAGTCGTATCAGTACAAAGGCTAGCGTATGAACTAGAGTTTGAGTCATAGTACAGCTCAGCCTGCGCTCGAACGCTTGAAAGATCGCTCTTTACCGCAGCATCAGCACCTCGGTTTCGAGCAGTGTTAAGAGAAGCCAACACTACTGAAGACAAGATACCAATAATGGCGATAACGACGAGGAGCTCGATGAGGGTGAAACCTCGCTGTTCACGTGAGAATACATTCATAAATAAAAATAAGGTGTGGTAGTAACGCGGTTGATTAATAGAGTTTCCGCTCCCCGTATTGTACGTGAGAGTTGTTTTATTTATAAGGGTCGTGTGGATAAGCTACGAAATAGAACCAGCAAGGTTGTAGATCGGGATAAGCACGGCAGCTAGAAGCGTACCCACACCAAGACCGAGCATAACGATCATAAGCGGCTCAATAAGGTCCACGAGGGTATCCACCGACGTACTCACCTCTCGGCGATAGAACTTAGCGAGCGTAGTAAGGATTGAACCCAATTCTCCCGTCTCCTCTCCCACTTTGATCATGGCGACCATGATTCCTGGGATTTCATCATGCTTTCCCATTGCGTCTGAGATTGAGAGTCCTCCTTTAACGTCGTCACCAACGTCGATAAGGATTTGCTCATATACCGAGCTTCCTACAACCGTTGCGGTAATATCAACAGCCTCAACCACCGGAACGCCTGACACAAGCATGGTTGAGAAGTTGTCAGCAATACGTGAGAGATACAGTTTGTTGTATAGGTCCCCTAGATACGGAACTTCAAGCTTGAATGCATCAAAGATAAAGCGTCCCTTTTCAGTTTGTAGTGAGCGCCACAGGAAGAACCCTCCAACAACAATACCTATAAGAAGGAAGACACCGTAGTTCACAATAAGGTTTGAAAGCGCGATAACAATCTTTGTGTAGATTGGAATCTCCTGTCCTGAATCAAGCAGAATGGCGCTGATGCGTGGAATAACCAACGTAAGCATGAGGGCCATAACCACAACGAAGGTTCCGATAACGAACGCAGGGTAGATCAGCGCATTTTGCGCCTTACTCATAACTTCGTATGTTCGGTCGAGGTAATCAGCAAGATATCCGAACGTTTCAGAAAGCTTTCCTGCTTCTTCACCAGAACGCACCATGTTTACATAAAAGGCACTGAAGGCTTTCGGATGTCGTGAGAGTGCTTTTGAAATTGGACTTCCTCCCTGAAGATCATCCGCCACCTGTGTCAAAATCTCTGACAAGTATTTGTTATCAACTTCAGAAGCGATGAGACGGAACACGCGAAGTGCTGACACCTGTGCTTCAAAGAGTGTCGCAATCTGGCGAGAGAGAATAACAATATCTTTGTTTGACACAGACTTCAGGAATCCAATGTCCATCTGTAGCAGTGTCTTCTTCTCAACAGGCTGAATAGACGAAACAATAAGGCCGCGTCGCTGCAGTGTTGATACCGCGACATCCATTGAGAGTGCCTCAACGGTTCCCTCTCGCTCGTGTCCTTCTTTATCTAGTCCGTGGTATGAGAAAAGCATAACTATAGGTATCGTTCGAACGTTTTAGGATCAAGCGCACGCTCGTACGCGTGTTCAATCGTCACCTCACCGCGTCGCACAAGCTCGGCAAGTGATCGATCCATATCAATCATACCGTCCTGTGAAGAGGTCTGAATCACCGTTGTGATTTCGTGTGTACGACCTTCACGAATAAGGTTTGAAACGGCACTATTGTTAATCAACAACTCGTACGCTGGAATAAGTCCGCCTGAAATGCGAGGCACCAAGCGCTGAGAGAAAATACCCGCCAGCGATCCAGCCAACTGCACACGCACCTGACCCTGCTGGTTTGGCGGGAACATATCGATAATACGGTCGATGGTTTGTGCTGCATTGTTGGTGTGGAGTGTTGAAAGCACCAAGTGTCCTGTTTCAGCTGCAGTAACCGCAGAAGAAATAGTTTCCTGGTCACGCATCTCTCCCACCATGATTACGTTCACGTCTTCACGGAATGCAGACTGCAACGCTGATTGGAAGTTAGGGGTATCAAGGTGTACTTCACGCTGGTGAATGAGTGACTTCTTTGGTGTGTATAGGTACTCAACCGGGTCTTCAATCGTTACGATATGCTCTGCTCTCGTTTCATTAATGCGATCGATAAGAGCGGCAAGAGTTGTTGACTTACCCTGCCCCACCGGCCCCACCACCAAGAAGAATCCTTGCTGGCGCTGCGTGAACACTTCAAGAATCGGTGGAAGGTTAAGATCCGTCAGAGTACGTAGCTCATTCTGAATCAAACGCATTGCGATAGTTACGGTTCCCTGCACTACGTATCCGTTCACACGGAAACGAGCGTCTCCTTTGTGAGAGTATGAGAAGTCTATTGCCTGCTTATCCTGAAAGGTTTCCCATCGGTTAGGTGGCGCAAGCTCTTTAAGGATTGCCTCACTTTCAGCTGGCGTCACTGGTGCCTGCTGCAGTAACGGTACCAATGCCCCAGCCACACGAATCATCGGGTGGGCATTTGCAGAAATATGGAGGTCTGAACCTGCTTCACTGACTACAGTATCTAAAAATTGGTGAATGCGGGATGGGGCTGCGTCGCTCATGCTGGTTTCTCGATTATTGAAATAGTTTCTGAATATACCTCTGAAGGAATAGCCGATGCTTTTATAATGTATCCGTTTGCGCCTAAATCTTTTGCCCGCTTCATGTCTGACTCCTGACCCTGATTGGAAAGTATGATTACTTTCGCTTGTGGAATGAGTTTTTCTTTCCGCACGGTATCAAGCACATCAAACCCTCCTATCTCTGGCATCACGACGTCGAGTAGTACGGCGTCAGGTGGAGGAAGGGTGCGAAGTGCTTCCAACCCCTCTTTCCCTCCTTGGAACGCGGTTACATCATGACCCCCCGCCTTAAACTTCACCGCGTACATATCGAGAAGGAATCGATCGTCGTCTATGAGAAATATGCGGTAGGTGTTTGCCATACTGAGTATTAGGTTGTCGATTCGAGGGCATCACCGCCGAGAGTATTAACTTCTTCGAACGGAATCTCTCCTGCGAGTGCTTTTATGATAGCATCCTCTCGCATCGTCAACATACCCTGTGCACGTGCTGCCGCATATACTTTCTCTTCCACTGGCTCGTTCAATACCACCCGCTCTAGCTCATCATTCATCTTAAGAATCTCAAACACCGCTAGTCGTCCTCTCGTTCCGTTTGGACAATCTGGTGTAGCGCTTGCGTGGTACAGATTCTTAAATTCAGGAATTCTACCACGCGCACTTTCAGGTAAGTCAGCAAACTGTTTCTCGAGCAGTATTCTGAGGCTGTCCGTTACCGGTGCCGGCTCTCCCCCGCCAGGGCACAGACGCTGTACCAATCGTTGCCCGATTGCGGCAATCAAGGTTGGTGCGATGAGGTATGGATCCACACCCATGTCTACCAAACGAGGGATAACACCTGCAGCAGTGTTGGTGTGAATCGTTGAGAATACCAAGTGACCGGTAAGGGCAGCCTGGATTGCAAGCTGTGCAGTCTCTTTATCGCGAATCTCTCCCACCATGATGATGTCGGGGTCCTGACGCAAGATAGAACGAAGTCCTGATGCAAATGTGTACCCAATCTCCGGGTGTACCTGCGACTGCGATACACCGCTAATTTCATACTCAACTGGGTCTTCAATTGAAACCACGTTTGACGCTTCTCGATCAAGCTCTGACATCATGGCAAACAGTGTCGTTGATTTACCTGAACCGGTTGGGCCTGCAATCAATACAATGCCGTATGGCTCCTTAATGATTTGACGAATTGTAGCAAGGTCATCCTCAGAAAATCCAACCTTCTCAAGGGTTGCAATTGATTTCGCGCGGTCAAGAATTCGCATCACCACCTTTTCACCAAACTGTGTTGGGAACGTAGATACACGGAAATCGATACGACGACTTTCAACCGTAGCGGAGAAGCGTCCGTCTTGCGGCTTTCGCTTTTCGTCCAAGCGAATCTGCGCAAGGATTTTGATACGTGCCACTACCGCCGGATGCACTTTTGCAGGAAGCTCAAGCGAGGTGTGCAATTCACCATCCATACGGAATCGAACCTGTGTCTTTTCAGGACTTGGTTCGATGTGAATGTCTGATGCTCCACCTTCCACGGCGTACCGCAAGATAGTCGCTACGATTTTCGTTACAGGCGCATCAGCTTTAATAGTGGTTTCAATCGGTGCAGCGTCGTCTTTGCTTGAA
>JAHJIK010000036.1 GCA_018823385.1 Patescibacteria group bacterium
CTTCCTTGGAGCAGGTGCGTTACTCTTTGCACTTCAGAATACAGCCATCGTTCCTCTTACATTCCTTGGGTGGCAGTTTGAGAGTTCGCTCGCACTCGTAGTTATTCTCTCGATTACTTTCGGAGTACTAATGAGCATTCTTGCCTCAATCCCGTCAGCACTTAGCGCAAGCTTTAAAATCATGGGACTCAAAAAGCAGAATACAAAACTTGCAGAGGAGGTTATCGCACATAAAGAGGCACTAGCCGCAAGCGAGGCTCCTGTAGTCGTAGATTTACGAGACTAATCACCACACTATCAATCCATTTAATTGAACACATACACATGAAGATTCCAGAAAAACTTTCACAATTTACTACCACGACATCTCTATTACTCGTCTCGGGTAAGCAGGAGATGGTTATGTACATCGTACAGAATGGAGAAATTGAGGTAGCAAAACACATCTCAATTCCTAATCCCACATATTCCGACAATGAGGGACACTTTAAAGTACGTTCTGGTGGAGACGTACTGCGTTCAGGTAGCGTGCGCGAAACAGATGATAGGGAAATCATCGTTAAATTTATGAACGAAACAGAATCAGCTCTCAGTGAATTAACGGAGGACATCGATCAGGTATACCTTTCAGCGCCAACGACAACCAAGAACGAAATCCTACACATCCTCTCGCCACAGCTTGCAGAGAAATTAGTAAAGACTGTTGATGGAAACTTCTGCTCTGCAACTCCGATTGAAGTACTTGAACTTTTCACCGAAGAAGAGGAGTCGAGTGCACCAACTACCGTTGAAGCACAAAAGATTCTAGACAAGAGTAACCAAGCACGGGAAGTGATTCCCGGTACACCGGACTAGGAGATTTCAGAAATAGTAAGCGGGATGCTATAACCATAGACGGCGATAGGTTCGCAATGAGGCGTCTATCAAATGGGGAATTGCGGTATGACACGTGAGTTTACTGGTTGGTTAATCGGAAATGTCATTCTGTTGATCTTTATCTTTGCTGGAATGTATTTCCTATTCCCAGAGAAAAGAATCAACCTGGAAATCGTTGATCGGGCGACTCCGATCCATGCGACCAAAGCACCTCGCAGGTCTACGAAGGTGAAACCGAAGGTCGGCCCTACCGATATCGGTGTAGGCACCGAGGAGTCTCGCCGTATATGCATGCAGAACAACAAGACGCTCGCGTCTCGAAAACTTTGCATGAAGCGGAGACTCACAAAAGGCTCCTACTAGAGCCACTGAATGCGGACCTAGAAAGGACCACACACATTACAGAGGGTGAACGCAGAATGCTTCACCCATCTATACAACTCCAGCATAGTCTGGGGTTTTGTATTTACCTATGAGAACATCCAGCCCAACAGCACGGTCGACGCTTTCCTTTTAAAAGATCCTCTTGTATTCGCTGTATGTGTTTTGAACGAGTCTCCGCTTGCTTTACGGATATCGTCCAACAGATCCACTCATTGCGCGCCAGAGGAGTGATGTTATTCCATGCAGAAAGGACTTTTGGAGAAGCCATAAGTACTTTTCTCATGTCTGGGGGGACTGTATGTGCCACACCTGATGCAATTGTCTTTTGGCTCATATAGAAAAGATACCATTCCAGCTTTCTTATGCTGTATGTGTATTTTTGTTACTAAGTAACTTCAGCTCAATCTGAGAAAAGTCATACTCAGCAGGGAAATACGTTCTGAATACACGCATTGCTGGTGTCTTTGAATATTCATTACGTACATCGGCATAGTGCATAGCGAGAATCATTTCTTCTGGTTCACCAACACAATCTAGCGGCTTGAATCCTTCAACACCCAGAATGCGCTTTATAAAAGAGGTAAGGCGTCTACGGGCATAGAGGTTCTTCCCAAACATTGAAACGACCTCTTTCTTTGGCAAATATGCTGCAAAACAGGCAAAGAGAAATACGCACTTCGGACACGAGCCGCACCAATACGGTGTACGAAGGAAATGCTGTTCCAGTCGTGAATAGCAGA
>JAHJIK010000002.1 GCA_018823385.1 Patescibacteria group bacterium
CTACCATTTATTATTTCATATGTTACACCTCGTGAGTAAAACATCTGATTAGTTCCTGTAGCTCCAAAAGTTCCGCCACTTTCTTGAGCTTCTTGTATATAGACTCAATCGTGCCGAACTTGGTGATGAGGTCCGTTGCAGTTTTCTCACCAACACCAGGAATACCAATAATGTTGTCTGATGGGTCGCCCCGGAGGCCCTTATAGTCAGGGATGAGTTTCGGGCCAAAGCCAAAACGCTCCTCTACTGCTTTTTCGTCATACAAAATGATATCGTTCAGCCCCTTCTTGAGGGTATATACTTGCACCTTCTTTTTCTCCACCAACTGCAACGTATCCATATCACCTGAGGCGATAACAATCTCAAGGTCTTTGTCTTTTTTGTGAAGTTCTACAATGGTGCCGAGGATGTCATCGGCCTCAAACCCCTCTTTCTCATATACAGGAATACCAAATGCCTCAAACACGCGTCGTGAACTAGTGAGCTGCGCAATCAATGCATCTTCAATGGTGCCGCGTGTTCCTTTGTATGCCTCGTATGCTTCGTGGCGAAGGGTTGGCTTGGGCAGGTCATAGCACGCAACGATATAGTCTGGCTTAAGGTCCTGAATAATTCGAAGGAGCATTGCCGACAGTCCGTAGAGCGCTCCGGTTGGTTGGCCGTCGGGCGCACTAAAGTCAGGGAGCGCGTGATATGCACGGTGAATGATTGCGTGTGAGTCGAGGAGCACAAGACGTTTCTTGGTGTTCTTTTTAGGCATACGTAATTTGTCGCGCTCCGTCATCAAGGGCTTCGATCATAATATTGAGTGACGAGTTCTCGAGTATTCCCTCAACCTGCTCGGGCCATTCAAGCATAATTAAATTCTTTGTATTACTCGCCATTTCCCCAAACCCAATTGCATTTAAATCTTTCAAGGAGTTAAGTCGGTATGCGTCGATATGTATGAGTCGATCAAAGTGCTGCCCTTCAGGAAGCAAGTATACTTTCGCAATTACAAACGTAGGGCTTGTAATTGGTCCTTCCACACCAAGTACGGCTGCTGTTGCTTGGACGAATGCAGTCTTCCCGGCTCCAAGATCACCCGAAAGGGTGATAAGTGTTGCTGAATGTTGTTCTGGGGTAAGGGCATCAACAAACGCTTGCGCCTCAGTATCCATATCCTCAACCGTGCGCACTAGTTGCTCGCCTCGTTTCATACTCCCTATTGTACCAAGTATGGAGATTTCTGCGGTAGCAGGGGTGCCGTATACGAGTTATCATAAATGTAATGCCTACGCACTTTGATACCGACGCTGAAGACTCGAAACTAGCTCGTCTGCGTGAACGAGAAGAGGAGGACCTTACTCAGATACTCGCCGAGAAGTATCGTTTCCCCTATACCGACCTCACAGCAATTCCGATTAACATGGATGCGCTTCGTGTGGTGCCCGAAAAGGAGGCAATTGAAGCTGAGGCGGTTGCGTTTGATAAGAATGGGCGACATCTTTCTGTAGCAATTCACAATCCAAATAATTCCCACCTACCAGCACTTGAGCATGCACTCCAAGCTCGTGGGTTTACCGTTGAGCGCTACATGATTTCAAAGCGAAGTCTTGCAGTCGGACTCGGGCGATATAAAGAACTCTCTCTTGCTACCGTTACGACCGCCGGTGTCTTTGACCTACAGGGTGACGAGTTCCGTTCAATGTCTGAAGATCTCAGTAGTGTTCCTGCGCTTAAGGAGTTTCTTGATAAATCGCTCGTTGCAAAAAAGAATGCGCAGCTGTCACAAATCTTTGAGGGACTACTTGCTTCTGCGTTTGGACTGAAGGCTTCAGATATTCACATTGAGCCTGAAGAGACCGGCGTTCGTCTTCGCTTCCGTCTTGATGGTGTTCTTACTGACATCTACACCTTCGACGATCACGCGTATCGACTCCTAAACTCACGTATTAAATTGCTCTCTGGTTTGAAATTGAATGTTGGTAACCGAGCGCAGGATGGACGCTTCAGTGTGGTGGTTAATGAAAAGGAGGTTGAGATTCGTACCTCTATCATTCCCGGAAACTATGGCGAGTCTGCGGTACTTCGTATTCTTGATCCGAGTGCCATTTCGCACTCATTCAGTGAGATGGGCGTGCATCCAAAACTACTTGAGCGTCTCCAAAAAGAAATCCGTCGTCCAAACGGCATGCTTCTCACGACAGGTCCTACCGGATCAGGAAAGACCACAACCCTGTATGCCTTCCTTAAGGAGGTGCAGACTCCTGAAATTAAGGTGGTGACGATTGAAGACCCTATCGAATACCACCTCCAAGGCATTGTGCAGACGCAGACCAATGGAAAGGACTACACGTTCGCCTCAGGTCTTCGTTCCGTACTTCGACAGGACCCTGATGTGATCATGGTGGGAGAAATCCGAGATGCTGATGTTGCAGCAACCGCTATTCAAGCGGCCCTCACAGGTCACTTTGTGCTTTCAACACTCCACACCAACAACGCGGCAGGTGCCTTCCCTCGCCTTGTTGACCTTGGTATTGACCCAAAGACCATCCCTTCAGCTGTTACCGTTGCGATGGCACAGCGTCTGGTGCGAACACTCAACAAAGAGACAAGAGTGAAGCGGCCCGCAACACCAGAAGAGGTTTCTCTTATGAAAAAAGAGTTCGAGACCTGTACTGACCCCGCCCTTATACCAACCTCGTTTGATGAGCTGTGGTCCCCTACTGAATCTGAAGGTGGCTCTGGATACAAAGGACGAACTGCTGTGGTTGAGGCCATCTTTATGGATGACGAGCTTGCTGAGTTCCTACGAACCAATCCATCTTCATCTGATATTCAAAAGAACACTCGTCGCCAAGGGTATCTAACGATGGCGCAAGATGGAATTCTAAAAGCACTTGAGGGTATTACAACGATTGAGGAGGTGGTGAAGGTGGTTGATTTGGGGCACTCATAATCTGTACTCCTTAAACAAAACAACACCTCTCTCGAGGTGTTGTTTTGTTTAATCCCGCGCATAACCTTCTAGGCACTCCTTTCGTAAACGAAAGGTGGACGAAACGCCTGAGGATGATCCCAGCACTCCACCTTAAAAAGATGGAACCAGAAAGTCCTTGGGGAGACGCCCGAAGCCGTCAAGCCTTGCCTAGAAGGTTATATGCAGGATGTAAATGAAAAAGGGCCTTGCGAAAGGTCCTACAAGGCCGTTTCCCTGTATGCTATAATACTAGCACAGTCGATTCTTATGTCAAGTACCCCCCAGACCAACCCTATACAAGACCGTACACTAGACGCTGCTCTGCGCCCAAGCGTGTGGGATGACTATGTGGGGCAGGGGCACGTAAAGGCTAATGTTCAGGTCGTTTTACAGGCGGCAAAGAAGCGTGGTGACATGCCTGAACACATCCTTTTCTATGGTCCACCAGGTGTTGGAAAGACCACCTTAGCACACCTTGTGGCCGAGTCTCTTGAAGCTCCACTCAAATCAACTTCAGGTGTCGCTATCGAACGTGCTGGCGACCTTGCGGCCATCCTCACCAACCTAGAACCGAACACCGTTCTCTTTATTGACGAGATTCACCAGCTCTCTACAAAGATTGAAGAACTCCTTTATCCCGCTCTTGAGTCGGGCCATTTAGATATTGTGCTTGGAAAGGGTCCTTCAGCAAGAACTGTTGAACTTTCTCTTCCTCCTTTTACCTTAGTTGGTGCAACTACCCGTATGGCGCAGCTTTCAAGTCCACTTCGTTCTCGCTTCGGAGGTGGTGTATACCAATTAGATTTCTATTCAGACGAAGATGTTCGTGCGATTCTTGCCCGTTCAGCAGGGGTGCTTGGACTAACTGTTCCTGAACCTGTCGTTGAGATGGTGGCAGCAAGAAGCAGGGCGACACCACGTGTTGCGAACGCGCTCCTAAAACGAGTGCGTGACTATTCTGAAGTACACGAACTTCCGATATCTCCTGAAGTGTGTGATGCGGCCTGTACCCTCTTTGGTATTGATACGCTTGGGCTCACCAAAGACGATCGTCGCTATCTTGAGACACTTGAACGGAACTTTAAGGGTGGCCCCGCTGGTATCCGGGCACTTTCTTCTGCACTACACGAAGACCCAGACACTGTTGAGAACGTATACGAGCCGTTCTTGCTTCGCCTTGGCTTTATTGAACGCTCGTCACGAGGACGCGTCCTTACTGAGCTTGGTCGGGAGTATTTGAACAGTTAGTTTCTACGTTTTCTGGTTCTATATTATTTGATACAGTGTACACATGTCAGGACACAGTAAATGGTCTCAAATAAAGCGACAGAAGGCTGCGACAGACGGAGCTAAGAGCCGAACCTTCTCTCGCTTTGCTCGCCTTATTACCCTTGAGGCCAAGAAGGCTAACGGGGACCTTTCTTCACCAGGACTTGCAACCGCCATTTCACGCGCTCGTGAGGTAAACATGCCAAAGGACAGTATTGATCGTGCTGTTTCTAAAGGAGCCTCAAAGGAAGCTGGCGACCTTGAGCAGGTAGTGTATGAGTTCTATGGACCAGGAGGTACTGCGTGTATTGTTGATGCTCTCACCGATAACAAGAACCGAACAACGCAAGAGATAAAACACCTATTCACTAAGAATGGATATGAACTTGCGGCTCCGGGTTCTGCGCTTTGGGCATATACCAAATCTCCCGATGGTTCCTTTACCCCAAACGAGCCACTTGTTGAACTAAACGAAGCAGACGAGGAGAAGATACAAACGATTCTCACCATTCTCGATGAGCACGAAGACGTACAGCAGGTCTACACCAATGCAAACGGGTATGAGAGTACTCGGGATTGATCCTGGGTTTGATCGACTCGGACTCGCAATACTTGAGGGCGATCCAAGTAAGCCCACACTGGTGTGGAGCACGTGCGTACAGCCCCCTAAGGGTGAGCAGAACGAACGTTTAGCCTGCGTGTTTAAGGCGGTATCAGAAGCGCTTGCTGAATACTCCCCTGATCTACTGGCTCTGGAAACCCTTTTCTTTAGCACAAACAAAAAGACCGCCATTAGTGTAGCCGAGGCACGAGGAGCGATTCTTGCCGCGGCAGGCACGCACGGAATTCTGGTCAAAGAGATTGCACCAGGACAGGTAAAACTTGCGGTAACCGGGTATGGAGCATCCGACAAACGAGCGGTCGCGCTGATGATTCCGAAGCTTGTTTCCTTGCCTGAAAAGAAGCGTTTAGACGACGAATTAGACGCGATAGCGGTTGGAATTGCAGCACTTTCAAACCGCTATCCCCAAGGGTAGGTTGGGGGGCTTGCAAAGAATTCAACTTTCGCAGAAGATGTGGAGGTCTTGAGCATTCAGGATGTACCAGAAGACTAATTTTCACTTTCATGATCGAAGACGCTGACATGATTATGGGCGAGGAGGACGAACTCGAAGAGGATGAGCTAGGAGATGACGAGGACGACGCGGACATGGACGACGACGATCTCGCTCTACCTGAGGAAGACGACGAGATGTA
>JAHJIK010000037.1 GCA_018823385.1 Patescibacteria group bacterium
TATTAAGATACTTAATGTGCGTGCGATACCCGCAAACGTGCCGATGCCGTTCTCGGCTGGCCATCGGTGCCTTTCAAAGTCACTTCCAGCTCGTAATCACCTTCCGGAAGAATCTCCTCCGGGTCGAGGACGATTTCCAAGCTTTCGGGCGAGCGAGTCTGTCCAATTGACGGCATGACATTGACCCAATGAGTCTCGGACTTGAGTTTCACCTTCACGTTCATCTCCCTGCTTGCGTGATACTGAGGTAGTTATAGCACTCCCTCTTTAAATAGCAATTGATGCTTGAACGAATGTAGCTGGGAGACTAGGGATCGAACCTAGATTCACGGCTTCAAAGGCCGCTGTCCTACCATTAGACGATCTCCCAATGTTGTTAATCCTGCCCGAGAACCTCGAACACTGCAAGTTCGAGTGGAAGAGCAGGAATTGGAGAAAAGCGAATACGTGAAGCCGCATCAAGAAATGCTTTAAGTGTTTGGTGCGTTAGTTTTGAATCAGGTGCTTCTGCTACTCGTTTTATTTCTGCGTATTCCTCTTCACCCACTTCCTCACTTATCTCTTTGCGAAGCTCTGGTGCATGTCGCACCAGGAGCACCATACGAATCTGCTCGAGTACGAGGGAGAGGTAGAGAGCATAGTCAATACCCTCTTCTCCAGCAGAGCGAATGTTGATGAGTGACTGTTCCTTGTTTCCTTCGGCAAGGGCGGTAACAAGTCCTTCCACAAGTGCGCGACGAGGAGCTCCTGTTGCCTTCTCCGCTTCCTCACGAGTGATCTTCGTATCCTTTGACACTGAAAGTACTTTCTCAAGCACAGAAAGCGCATCACGATATGAACCATCTCCAAGAAGTGCAACAAGATCTGATACAGACGGCTCAAGCGTATAGCCTTCTTTCTTTGCGACAGTAGCGACAAGCTTTGCGAGTCCCGGTCGTGTTGGCTTTTTAAACATAAATACCTGACAGCGTGACTGAACGGTCTCTGGAATCTTTTCAAGCTCCGTAGTGGCGAGAATAAAAATGGCGTGGGCTGGTGGCTCTTCAAGCGTCTTCAGGAATGCATTCCATGCACCCTTAGAAAGCATGTGTGCCTCATCGAGTATGTAGACTTTGTAGGGAGACTCAAATGGCAGTGTATACACGTTCTCAGAGAGTTCACGGATGTGATCTACTCCGTTGTGTGATGCTGCGTCTATCTCGTACAAATCCTTTTCAGTACACCCAAGCTCCTTTGCAAAGATACGAGCAATAGATGTCTTACCAAGTCCGCGTGAACCGGCAAACAAATATGCGTGTCCTACTTTCTCCGCTTTAATCTGCTCCCCAAGCGGACCGGTTACTTCATCTTGCCCGATAACCTCCTTGAAGCTCTGAGGCCTATATGCGCGGTATAAGGACTGATGTGCCATTGCTACGAGTGTATCATGAACGTAATGATGCCCGGAGTGTCCTCCGGGCATCTATCTCGCTAACGTTCCAGTATGCGGTCTGCGGCGAGAAAATACATGTCTGCAACATCCGGTCGACCATCAACCGAAGCATCGTTCCCGAGCTCAAGAAACGCCCGAGCTTTTTGGGCCCGTATGCTTTTGGGTAGGTGTCTCGGACGGTCGATGAGCATCGCAGCCGTTATTACAGCGCGACGGGCATCTGCGGTATGCGGATGAATGGACATAAGAACACTCCTTTCTGGATTCAAGAGTACCGTATCAAACTTTATGCACTCTGCAAAACAGTTCGCATTTCCTGAACTGACCCAGTATTCATAATGGCGCCTCGCAGTTCTGCAGCACCATCAAACCCCTGCACAAATGCCTTTACATGTTTCTTCAGTAAATGGAACGACTTGTGTGGCTGTATCTCTTCGAAATATCGAGCAAGGGTATCAAGCGCTTTGAGTCGTTCCTCCTTTGAAAGCTCTGCGTGTGTTCTCCCTGCAAACACCCACGGGTTGCCGAAAATGGCGCGACCTAGCATAGCGCCATCACATCCTGATTCCTCTATCTTTGCGCGTGCATCTGAAAGATCTATCACATCTCCGTTTCCGATAATGAGAGTATCTGGTGAAAGCTCATTGCGAAGCGCAACAATACGAGGCATCAAGTCCCAGTGTGCAGGTACTTTCGACATTTCTTTGCGCGTGCGCATGTGTACGGTTAATGCAGGAAGATTTTGTTTGAGGAGGACAGGAATCCACGTATCAATTTCCTCTTTGTTGTATCCAATACGGGTCTTAACGGATACCGGCAGACCACTCGTGCGCGCCGCTGCAATTATTGCAACCGCAACCTCCGGCGTCTTGATCATCGCAGAACCACATCCCTGCTTCTCAATTGATTTGTCAGGACATCCCATATTGATATCGATGCCATCGAACCCAAGTTCAGCGCAGAGTTTCGCTGCATATGCCATGTTCTCTGGGTTTGATGAAAAGAGTTGAGCTACCAATGGTCGCTCGCCTTCGGTATACAAAAGGTCACGCATGAGAGGATTCTCATCATCCTTCATACCCTTCTTCTCCCGCGTGTGATATAGGCCATCAGCTGAGACAAACTCAGTCCACATAACATCGGCTGGATGTGTCTCTGCAATCAACCGCCTATATGCAGGGTCAGTGACGTCCGCCATCGGGGCGAGTACAAAGAATGGTTTGCTAAGGGTGTTCCAGAACGAATTCATATCCGCACCATATCACTCTCCCCGCTTTTTTACATATACCTTCTTTTCAAAGCGCAGATCGACGTACTGCAAATCTCCTGTATCAAAATTAAGTGCAGGGAATGCTGATGACGCTAATACTGCAGCTGACTCTTCATGTCCCAGTACGTACGTAATGCGAGTACCATTGGGAGTCCATAAGTCCCCTTCGTCAGCTCGGACAGATACTTCAACGATAGATACGCCGAGTGAACGAACAGCTTTCACGAGCCTCAGTGCGTTTGGAATATGTTCCGCCCCAATCACTCGACTGCGTAACGGTGTTTCTGTTATGTCTCCCTGGAGTGGTGCAAATATTTTAAGTGTTGAAGATGCGACCGCACCCTGTTCAGTCATCTTAAACACCAACCCTTCAGCATCAGTATCAAAACACACACCGTTTTCAGTTGGCTCATCTATCCGCTCGCCACACCAAATGAATGCTGAGATGCGCGGAACCATGGAGATATGGAGCGAGCTGAACGAGCTTCGTGATATGGAAACAGCAGCAACATCCGGGAATGCCGTTTGCAGTTCAGTACGTATGTCTGATTCAGGATAGAAGAAGATTGAGTTTCGTGGGAATACATACCAATACGTACCCCAGAGCGGCTTCTCTGCCACCTGCTTTGCAGCTACCGCATCAGGCCCTTGAATATTAATTGAATGAATACGAACTTCAGGTCGCCAGATGCCATACATCGTTGCAGCGATTAGGATGAGTACAACGATACCGAGCACCACATTAAAGGTGCGGCGTTGTTTTTGTCGACGCACCTTTAGCGGCTCTTTACTCACCGGCTCGCGACGCGGAGCTGGCTTTGCAACGTTCCTTGTTGCAACCTTCTGAACTGCTCGAGGAGCAGCTTTTGGCTGTGGCCGGTTAGGCTGGACGTCCCAGGACTTGCTTGCCGACATACGGTACAAGAGCTTCTGGAACACGGATGGTACCGTCTTCCTGCTGATAATTTTCGACAAGCATAGTTAAGAGTCGCGGCATCGCAGCTGCAGTGTTGTTGAGTGAGTGTGCAAACAGCAGCTTTCCTTCTGGCGTTCGGTATCGAATGTTGAGACGACGAGTCTGGAAGTCATGGAAGTATGACGAGGAGTGTGTTTCTCGATACGTATCTTGTGACGGCATCCATGCCTCAATGTCGTACTTCTTTACCTGACCAAGTCCAAGGTCACCACCACAGTTCACCACCACGCGATATGGCAGCTTCATGAGCTGGAGGAAGTCTTCTGCATTTTTAGTAAGCTCTTCGTGGAGCTCAACGGATCCTGCATGTGAGGCTTCAGCCAATACCACCTGCTCCCACTTGAAGAACTCGTGCACACGAATCAATCCTTTCGTATCTTTACTGTGACTTCCTGCTTCACGGCGGAAACATGGAGAGTATGAAAGGAACTTCATTGGGAACTGAGCTCCATCAACAATTTCATCCATGTAGTATCCCATCGTTGCCACCTCTCCGGTTCCGGCCAAATACTCACCGTCTTGTGTCTTATATAAATCCTCTTCTCCTTGTGGAAGATACCCAGTTCCAAGGAATGTCTCACGACGCACGAGTGACGGAACCATCATCGGTTCAAACCCACGCTCCATGAAGTGCTTGAGTGCAAGTTGTGATACGGCGTTTGCAAGAAGCACGCCATCTCCCTTGAGGAAGTATCCACGGAAGCCAGCCACCTTTCCTCCACGTTCAAAATCAGCCATGCCGGCTTTAGTCATCAACTCTATGTGATCTTTAGCAGGAAATGAGAATGTTGGATTCTCACCCCACGTACGAATCGTTTCATTCTGCGCATCACTCTCACCTTCCGGCACAGAGAAGTCCGGAATGTTTGGCACTTGGAGCATAAGAAGCTGCCACTCCTGCATCACAGCCTTGTACTGCTCTTCAAGCTCAGATAGACCCTGCTTCACATGACGCATGCTTTCAACTAGTCGCTGACGCTCATCTCCTTCAGCTCGCATGATGGTGTTGCTCATACGATTCTGTTCAGCCTTCTTTTCATCCATTTGACCACGCAGTGTTTTGCGCTTGTCATCGATACTAATGAGCTTGTCGATATCAATATCAACGTGCTTCTTGCGAGCACCCTCCTTTATTACATCAGCATTCTCTCGGATGAACTGTATATCGAGCATAGTGTGCGTATTGTACGACACCATTGGCTCCTCGAAAAGGCAGAAATCTTGGATATTCCTTTTATCATTTCCCTATGTGGTGTTTGAGAAAGTGCTTGGTATATGGACTTACGACTTATCACACCCCAAGACTACCCGCCCCAACTGCGCGAAATTCCGTTCATGCCACCTGATTTGTGGCTGCGCGGAACCCTGCCACCCATCGATACCAAGTTCCTCACCGTGATTGGATCAAGGAATCTTTCTGAATATGGAAGGAGAAGCTGTGAGGAGCTCATAGCAGGACTTGCAGAGTATCCAATTTCAATTGTGTCGGGGTTGGCGCTCGGCAGTGATGCGTGCGCGCACAAAGCTGCCCTTAAGGCAGGTCTCCATACCATCGCTATCCCCGGCTCCGGACTGTTTGATCACGTTATTGGACCGAGGACGAATGCACCTTTGGCTCACGAGATACTGGCGCACGGCGGAGCACTTCTCTCAGAACAAGAGCCAGACCATATTCCCTTTCCCTCGGACTTCCCCTCAAGAAATAGGATCATGGTCGGTCTTGCGGATGCTGTTCTCCTTATCGAAGGCGGCGCGCTTTCAGGGACTCTCATTAGTGCCAGGCTTGCCGCTGACTACAATCGCGAGCTTCTCTGTGTACCTCATCGCATTGAGGACGAGAATGGATATGCATCACA
>JAHJIK010000038.1 GCA_018823385.1 Patescibacteria group bacterium
ATCTTTGTATTCTAATTCCCTCGATCTCGACAGCTCCTCCGCCGTCTTCTTTTTCTTCTCAGCCTGCTCCTCGATGAATGCCACAAGAGATTCTTTGTCGAGCAACCATGAACGGCCAACCCGCATTCCGATGATTTTTTCGTCTCTACAAAGTCGAGAAAGGTAGTCCGCAGAGTACCCCGAAAGAGCAGATGCTTCCCGAGTGGAAATGAGGAGTTTGTTAAGAAGCAAAGTCATGACGGATATCCGAATTAACTATATTGTAACTAGTTATTCCGGATTCTTTCAATTTTATTTGGGGATAAATATTTGATGAAGATGTTCTCAAAAAAAGAAAAAAATATTAACTAAACATGCACTGACCCACGGAATATTTTCGACAGAAAAATGACTCTCCTCTCGGCGAAAAAATGAGCAAAGAAGATTCACAAACTACTTCATCAACACCAAAAGACGAAACTATGAAGTCTCCCAGTCGATCCTGTGCCTCAACAAAGCAGGTCTTAGGCGCAATGGCGTGTGGACTAAACAAAACACCCAGACGGCGTGCTGGGTGATTGTTTGAACATATTCAGGATGGCGACTCTGCGAAGCAGTATTCAGGAGAAATTGTTTGAGGAAGTACCAGATTCTACCTAATCTCCACTTTATTACTGTATATCGTTCATACGAGACGAGATATACATAATATAAGCTATTTATTTAATACACTCTTCCCACCGAGATACTGAAAAACAGTACTTTCTCGTATTTCTTTACCTAAGTAGTTGTCGGCATACCCTGTTCCGACAGCAGTAACGGTGACTAAAACAGTAACGATCAGTAGCAGTACGAGCTGAACAAGAACGCTTGTACCCTTCTTCTGTACTGGACGTGTTCTGCGCACAACTGGCTGTACATGTTCAACACGAGCAATATCCATTCGCTGCACAGAATCAACAGACGGCATTGATGTGTGCGAGCGCTGTATAGGCACATTACTTTGAATCTGTGACCATGGAGTATTGATGCTCACTTCCTCTGGGGTCTTCTCTACTTCTTGTCGCTCAAGTTCTTCAATCACTTCCTCTTTTACATCAAGTATTTCCTCTTGTTTTTGCTCAAACCATTCCTGCCATGCTTCCTGCATATCAGATAGAGCTTCTGATTTAACTTCCGCTTCATGCTCAACCGTAGCAACATCTTCACGCTCTACCATCTGAGGCATACTAGGAACCTCTTCAACAACGTACCGAGGTGCCTCCACTACAACCGGCCCATCTTCCAGATCGCTCTCAGGAGACTCCACCTCCTCTTCACCAAAGCGATGTGCCTTGATTGAATCCTCTAGTACGTACCAACTTCGACCCACCAACCGTGCTTGTACACGCCCTTCGCGGCACAACTGACCGACATAATCCTTCGCATAACCAGTAATTTCTGCTGCCCGCTTTGACGAGACGTATACCTTGTCATCTATGATAAGTTCATTCATCCTTTGATTATAAGGTATCTTGTCTCGTTTATCACTGTATTTAAATTGTATAAGTGTGTACTAAAAAACCTCCCGAAGGAGGTCTTTTAACGCTACGTTGTGTCCTTATTTCTGCAGCTCTTCGACAAGAAGGTCTCGTAGGAGTCCTGGATTACCTGCCCCCTTCGCAGCCTTCATGGTCTGACCTACAAGGAACTGTAGTACTGAGTCTTTACCAGATCGATACTCTGCTACGACATCTGGATTAGCAGCCAGCACCTCCTGCACAAATCCTCGAAGTGCTTCTGGGTCATTCACCTGACGCACACCAAGCTTGTCAGCAATATCGCTCGGTACCCCGCCCTCAGCTGCCATGACCGCAATTACATCCTTAGCACCACGAGATGAAAGGTCTCCAGACTCAATCATTTGGATGACAGACACCAGCGCTTCTGGCGTTACCTTTTCGTACTCAACGCCACCATTCTTTGCATAGTATCCAGCGAGATCAGAAACAATGTAGTTTGTTGCAAGTAGTACAGAAGATTCTGATGAACCAAGTTGCGCAATCACTGCGTTAAAAAATTCTGCACGCTCTGGTGTTGATGATAGAAAGAAAGCATCTTCCTCTTTCACTCCGTGCTGCATGTATCGTTCACGCATGTCTTTTGGTAGTTCAGGTAGTGATGCGAGAAGTGCTTCGTGTGAAAATTCTGGCAGTGCACTAACACGCATCTTTGGAATGTCTGGCTCAGGGAAATATCGGTAGTCAGCACTTCCCTCCTTGAGCCGCTGTGAGAAGGTCTGCTGTTTGTTCTCATCCCAGCCACGTGTCTCCTGGGTCACCTTCCCTCCCTCGTCTATGAGCTTTGACTGTCGCTCGACTTCATATGCGATTGCTCGCTCAACTGATCTAAATGAGTTGAGGTTCTTTACCTCCACTTTTGTACCAAACGTGTCGTCCTTGGATACTGAAATATTTGCCTCGATACGCATCTCCCCTTTCTCAAGGTTTGCGTGAGACGCCCCAAGCGCTCGGAGGATTGACTGAAGCTCTCGTGCGAATACTCCAGCAGTCTTTGCATCATGAATAACAGGTTCTGTTACCAGCTCCATCAATGGCACACCGGCGCGATTGAAATCCACTAAACTCTTTCCCCCCTCATGGCTTGAGCGAGCAGTGTCTTCCTCAAGATGAATACGGGTGATCGCAACACCAGCAAGTTCTCCGCCTGATATGAACGGGTATTCAAACTGAGTGATCTGGTACCCCTTAGGGATGTCCGGATAGAAGTATGACTTTCGATCAAACTCGGTGAAGTCTGCCACCGTTCCTCCAATAGCAGTTCCAACTCGAAGTACCTGACGCACCGCTTCTTTGTTTGGTACCGGCAAGGTGCCTGGGTGCGCCATACAGACTGGGCATACGTTCGTATTAGGGCGATCTTCGTCTGCGTTATTCAGGCAGGTACAGAACATCTTCGTCTCTGTAGAGAGCTCTGCATGAATTTCTAGTCCAATGGTTGGGCGATACATACCTTCAGCTTATAGCACCTGACACTATTAGCAACAGTGTTATTCGGCCTCTGCAGGAGCCGTCAGGACCTTGGTGAGCTTGTCTGAGAACTCCTTGATAGAGTCGTCGTCAGCAATAGTTATGGTCCAAATCTCCTTCCCTGTCGCCCTCTCTAGGTCTGCAATAATCTCTTTGAGGCGATTCTCGTCTACCAAATCAGTCTTTGAGACCACGATTATCTCGCGTTTATCCTCAAGGCCTCGTCCAAACGCCTTTAGCTCGTCCCGTATGGCACTATATGCTGCGAGAGGGTCTTCTTGCTCGACCGAGACGAGATGTACAAGTATCTTTGTACGCTCAATGTGGCGAAGGAACTTAGAACCAAGCCCTCGTCCACGCGAGGCGCCTCCGATAAGACCTGGAATGTCAGCTAGGAGGTATCCATAGAAGTCACCGAGGTGTGGATCAAGTGTCGTAAATGGATAGGCGCCGACCTTAGACTGTGCTCGTGTCAGTGCATTAAGGAGAGATGACTTGCCTGCGTTCGGGAACCCGACAAATCCAGCATCAGCGATGATCTTGAGGGTGATAGCGATATCCCCAACACCTCCTCCTTTTCCACCTGTATACTCCTCTGGGTTCTGATTTACCGAGCTTTTGAAGTGTGCGTTACCTAATCCACCTGGCCCACCCTTAAACACACGGACCTGCTGTCCGTTCTCGAGGATTTCAAATCGCTCCTGTGTAGTTCGGTTGATCGCCTCTGAACCAACTGGCACTTTCATGATGAATGGTTTTCCGTCTGCTCCAGTCTTATTGTTGTTTCCACCTACACCACCATCCTCTCCACGAATCTTCTTTGTGTATCGATATGCAGCAAGGACGCCAAGGTCTCGAACTCCTTCGAGGATAATATCGCCACCGCGACCACCATTACCTCCCGCAGGTCCACCCTTTTCCTTTCCTTTTATATGCAACCAGCGAACAACTCCGTTGCCTCCTCGTCCCGCTGTTGCGTGTATCGTTAGTTCGTCTACAAATGCCATATTATGATTCTTTAGAAATAACCCATCCCTCTGCTAATAGTGCTTCGGCTTTTTTGTACTTTACAGTCTGTGTCTCATCACCTCGCGTTAGTGTCACGACATCGTTCCGTCCGTACTCACCTGCAGCAGTTACTGTTACCGCAGCCTCCACAGGCTGACTACCAGTCTCTGACGCAGTGCGCAGTGCACGACGTGTCTTTTCCTCTTCTGCTTTTATCTGAGCTTCGTCTGACAAACGAACGCGCGGGAGTGACTCACGTATCGTCTGCTTGATATCAATCTCCATTTGGTGGAACCGATCAAGTCCTTCTCGGCGATACTCGATAAGTGGATCACGTTGTCCGTAGGCACGGAGCGAAACGCTTCGACGCATGTACTCCATAGTTTCAAGTTGCTCAAGCCAGAAGTTATCGGTGATCTGCAAAACCATGTGACGAAGGAGGCCTGAAAACGCTTCAGCACCGTACTCAACTTTCTTAGCTTCAAAAGCAGCTACCGCAGCTTCGTCTCCCTCGATAAGGTTCATAACAAATGCCTGTATCTCCTCGTCAGTGCCGTTAAGCGCGGTCTGACGACGTGCATAGACGGCTAGGCGCTGTGTATTGAGCACATCATCGTATGCCAACACCTGCTTACGTGAATCGAAGTTAAAGCCTTCAATACGCTTCTGTGCTGACTCCAGTGACTTGGTGATCATAGAGCTTTCAATAGGCTCGTCTTCAGCAATTTTGAATGAACCCATAACGCGCTTAAGCATGTCAGACGCAAATACACGCATAAGCTTGTCTTCAAGAGATACATAGAATCTCGTTTCACCTGGGTCTCCCTGTCGTCCTGAACGTCCACGAAGCTGGTTATCGATACGGCGCGCATCGTGGCGCTCTGTACCAATCACCACCAATCCACCACGCTCAAGAACCTCTTCTCGTTCAGCCGCGTCTACCGGAGCTCCACCAAGCTTGATGTCGACACCGCGACCAGCAAGGTTCGTTGCAACCGTTACGCGACCCTTACGTCCCGCCTGCGCGATAAGCTCACCTTCGCGCTCATGGTTCTTTGCATTCAACACTTCGTGAGGAATACCCGCCTCACTGAAGTATCGACTCACCACTTCGTTATCATCGATGGAAACCGTACCGATAAGGGTTGGCTGTCCTTTTTCGTACAGTCGCTTTACCTCCTTGGTTAGAGCTTGATACTTTCCATGCACTGACTGGAAGATAAGATCATCACGGTCGATTCGCTGTACGGGACGGTTTGTTGGTACAACCACCACCTCAAGACCATATACGGTATAAAACTCTTCCTCTGAAGAAAGTCCTGTTCCTGTCATACCAGCCAACGCTTCGTACATACGGAAGAAGTTCTGGAAGGTAACGCTTGCATAGGTGCGTGTCTCCTTTTGAATTGAAACACCCTCCTTTGCCTCTACTGCCTGGTGCAGACCTTCAGACCATCGACGTCCGGGCTGTAATCGTCCAGTGAACTCGTCAACGATAACTATCTCGCCATCCTTAACCACATACTCCTTATCTTTAACAAAGAGCGCCTTTGCACGAACAGCAGTCTCAAGTTGATGTGCAAACTTCATACCACCCTCTGCATAGAGGTTTTCAATGTTCAAAGCCTTCTCAGCTTTCTGAATACCTTCCTCTGTTATCTGCACTGCACGCATTTTCTCGTCTACAACATAGTCCTCTTCTGGTTTAAACGAAGTTACTATCCGGGAGAACTGCTCATATAAATCACTTGAGTCGGCTGACGGTCCTGAAATGATAAGCGGGGTGCGCGCCTCATCGATAAGGATAGAGTCGATCTCGTCTACAATCGCGTAATGGAAACCGCGCCCAACAACCTGGTGCGCACTGTATGCAGTGTTGTCACGTAGGTAG
>JAHJIK010000039.1 GCA_018823385.1 Patescibacteria group bacterium
AGCAGCGTATATGGATCAAATGGTTTTGCCCTTGTTGCTATATCACTTTTCCTGTTGGTTATTCAAATTGTGGTTCCGGTGTTTGTTGGTATGGGTTCAATTAACTTCTACCTAAAGGCGAATGATGATGTGTCTTCTGCAAAACTCGCAGACCTGTGGGCTCCAGAGCACTTCCTTCGTTTTCTCGTTACGTCCGCAGCTGTCTTCTTGATTGTTGTTGCGGGTCTTATCCTCTTGATCGTGCCGGGAATCATCCTAGGCCTCGCCCTTTCTTTTGCTACCTATCTTGTAGTGGATGAGAAAATGGGAACACGAGCTGCTATCAAGCGTGGATTTGAGATTACAAAAGGGAAGCGTTGGAAGCTGTTCCAGTTCATGTTGGTACTTGGAGGTATAAACATCCTTGGAATGCTTGCACTGGGTATCGGACTTCTTGTAACCGTTCCACTTTCAGGAATCGCACTTGCTCACGTATACCGCTCACTAACACTTAGCACTTCAACTGAAGTTGCCGCCTAAGTAGTGCAGCAAATAAAAAGCGCCCGGATAACCGGGCGCTTTTTATTTCGTCTATGTACACTACCCTCCGAATGGGTTCTTTGCTCCTCGCACCTCGAAGTGTAGGTGGTATCCCGTTGCCTTTCCGGTAATACCTACCGATCCAATACGCTGACCCTTATCAACCTTCGTACCAGTGGTCATATCCATTGAGCTCATGTGAGCATACAGGGTCTGTGTTCCGTTACCGTGGTCGATAACGATGTAGTTACCATATCCACCATTCCAACCACCTCCACCCTTGGCCACAATGATAGTTCCTCCTGCAGCTGCATAAATAGGGGTTCCTGACGGGGCACTGATGTCCACAGCATTGTTTCCGTGGATACCCTGACTGAGGCGGCCGCCTGGAAGTGGATTTCCAAAGAATCCAGAGATTGCAGGTAGAACTACAGACGAAGGACCTTTTGCCACTGTTTTAGCAACAGTCTTTGCTTTTGCCTTAACAGGTGCCTTTGCTGCAACTTCGCCGCCAGGGATGATGACTTTAGCACCGATAGCAAGTCCAGAATCAGTATCTATACCGTTGAATGCAGCAATTTCATCAACATCTCCGCCATATGTCTTTGCAAGTGACTGAAGTGTTTCACCCTTCACAACCGTGTGGTTAAGCCCTGAAACAGGGAGGATAAGGAGCTTCATTCCCGGATGAATGCTGCTTGCGCTAGTTAGATCGTTGGCCCAAAGGATAGTATTGCCGGTAACACCGAAAAGACTGGCGATTTCAGAGAGTGAGTCTCCAGGACGAACCTCATATATAGAAATACGGCCACCGCCAAGTGAAGAGGAGATGTCTGCTACCGTTCCCTCAACACCAGTATTGGCCATAAGGGCAGACCCGCCAGTAAGGGTTATGTCTGAATTACCCTTTGAAGGGTTAGGGTCTGAGTGTGTTGCTGCATCCAGTAGGGCAATGCGCGTATCGTGGAGAATAGGCGATCCAGCCCCCTCAACAGCAGCTTCCGTCGTCGCGAATGGCCAAAAGGCTACCGCAAGGCGAGGAATGAGTAACAGAGTAACCCCGAACACTGTTATTACCAGTGTAAGAAGCACAACTGTACCGTATGCGTTCCAGCTTTTGCTTGTAGGCGAAATAGCGGAAGGATTCTGTTGGGACAAAATACGAGGGGAGGGGATATTCAGCGTTTCTTCAGTATACAAAAATGGCGTACCTAAGCCATCTCTTGAGTTCATCCGTAGCAGTCGACCAAGGGATTATACCCCCTACAGCCAGCGGTACAAGGGGTGCATGTGGAGAGCATGAAGACGTTATTTTTAGGGTCAAAAGTAGCCTTGCTGGTATAGTACAGAGAGTGAATTATCTCGACGAACTTAACGAGCGACAACGGGAAGCGGTCCTTCATACAGAAGGGCCGGTTTCAGTTCTTGCAGGTGCCGGATCAGGCAAAACAAAGGTTCTCACAACCCGTATCTACCACCTTATTCGAGGGGGAACTGCGCCAGAGAAGATTCTGGCCGTAACCTTCACCAACAAGGCGGCTCGAGAGATGCGAGAACGACTAACGGTGCGGTTGGCAGGTGGGACACTCCCATTTGTGGCAACATTCCACGGATTGGGAAGGGAACTGCTTGAACAGTACGGCAGGGTAATGGATATTCCTCGATATTTCAGCATTTTTGATAGGTCAGACTCTGAAAGGGTAGTGAAGGAAGGGCTTAAGGCACTTGATGTAGACCCGAAGGAGGTGCCACCACGTGCAATTATGTCGCGCATCTCAAAGGCGAAAGGGGAGGGGATGACCGCCCAGCAGTTTTATGAGAAGCACGGACGCGAACACTTCAGATCTCGGATGACCGCGGAAGTGTGGCTTCGGTACGAAGCAGCACTCAAGAAAGAGAAGGCTCTCGACTTCGACGACCTCATTTCGCTTCCTGTACGTCTGCTTGAGAATCACAAAGATGTTCGCGAACTGGTGCAGAACAGATTTACCCATATTCATATTGATGAGTTCCAGGACACGAACGAACTACAGGGACGACTTGCTCAGCTACTAACAGGGGAGCGTAAAAACTTATTTGTAGTGGGGGACATCGACCAAACTATTTACACTTGGCGCGGAGCAACTATCGACAACCTTCTCGCATTTGAAAAGACATACCCGTCAGCACAAACAATTGTGCTTGAACACAACTACCGTTCAACAAAAACAATTGTTGATGCGTCTAACGCGATCATCGAAAAGAACCTAAACCGAAAAGAGAAACGAGCGGTGACTTCAAATCCAGAAGGGGACCCAATCGTCGTACACGGTGCTGACAATGCAGAAACAGAAGCGGGTTGGATTGCACACAAGATTAAATCACTCACGAAGGAGGGGACATCTCCGGACCACATTGCTGTTCTGTTTAGAACAAACTTTCAGTCTCGTGTGCTCGAAGAAGCATTCCTTCATGCA
>JAHJIK010000040.1 GCA_018823385.1 Patescibacteria group bacterium
GAGGGTCCTTTAGTAAAGAGGATATGGCTGGAGCGCTTCAGGCTGCGATACCAGAGCTTCCTGAAGACAAGCCTCGCCACTTCTTGGGTATAGGGGAACCGGGAGATATTCTGACGGGTATTGCTGCTGGTATGGATCTGTTCGATTGTGTAGCGGCTACACGGCTCGGTCGTCACGGCACTATCTATACCAAACGCGGTCCTATCACCCTTACAAAAGAAATGTACCGAACAGAATTTGGTCCTCTTGATCCTGAGACGAGTGTTCCCGGAACAGAAACCTTTACGCGTGCGTATGTTGCGCACCAGCTTCGCTCAGGAGAAATGCTTGGACAGATTATTGCATCAATGCATAACCTTGGATTTATCATTCAATTAGTTGATGGTGCACGTGCCGCTATTCATGACGGGCGGTTTGCGGAATACCGTGCTGATTTTGTAGCGAAGTATTACGGATAGCATCTTCTTTATAAATTCATGCGAGAACGGTACACTCACTAGTATGGCGAACTTCAAACTCCACGTACCTTTTCCTCCGGCTGGTGACCAGCCAAAGGCAATAAAGGATCTCACCAAAGGCCTCAAGGACGGTCTTGTTCATCAGACCCTACTTGGTGCAACGGGAACCGGAAAGACATACACCATCGCTAACATCATTGCGAATATTGATAAGCCGACACTTATCATGGCGCACAACAAAACGTTGGCTGCTCAGTTGGCACAGGAGTATAAGGAATTCTTTCCTGAGAATGCGGTTCACTATTTCGTTTCGTACTATGACTACTATCAGCCTGAGGCATATATCTCTCACTCTGATACGTATATTGAAAAAGAAGCACAGATCAATGCTGAGATTGATCGCCTTCGACATGCCGCCACACAAGCACTTCTTACACGAAAGGATGTAATTATCGTAGCGTCTGTTTCTGCAATCTATGGCCTCGGTTCTCCAGAATCGTATGAGAAGCAGCACGTAAAGCTTCTGGTGGGTGCAAAAGAGGACAGAGCATCCCTTATTCGCAAGATGGTGGGTATTTACTTTGAACGCACCAACGCAGACCTTGAGCCTGGAAAAGTGCGAGCTATTGGAAACAGTTTGGAGCTGATGCCGGTAAACGAGCGTGCGATATATCGTATTGCATTTGATGAAGATAAGATTGCCGCTATTGATACTCTTGACCCTATTACGCGTGCACGTACTGATAGTCCCGAGTCTCTTTTTGTATTCCCAGCGAAACACTTCGTAACTGATGACGAAGATAAAGAGCGTGCACTTAACGACATACGTGCAGAACTAGATGAGCGTTTGGAGCAGTTGAAGCGTGAAGAGAAACCGCTTGAAGCAGAACGCCTAAAGCGACGAACACTACACGACCTCTCCCTTATCCGTGAGATGGGATACACCTCAGGTATTGAAAACTACTCACGCCACTTTGATGGACGTGCGCCCGGAGAAGCTCCACACACTCTGTTGTCATATTTCCCCCACAACGCAGATGGGTCTCCTGACTTCCTTACCGTACTTGATGAGTCACACGTAACCGTGACGCAGATTGGCGGTATGTATGCGGGTGACCAGTCACGAAAGAATAACTTGGTTGAATTCGGTTTCCGTCTACCATCAGCACGTGATAACCGGCCACTTAAGTTTGAAGAGTTTGAAAAAAGAATTGGCCAGGTGATATATACCTCAGCGACACCTGGAAACTATGAGCGTGAGCATAGCGTTGCTCCTGAAGGACAAATCGTTCAGCAGATCATTCGACCGACCGGATTGATTGATCCAGAGCTTGTTATTCGTCCGGTAGTAGAGACAGGAGATTTCAAGGGGCAGGTAGCAGACTTTATCGCAGAGTCTGAGAAAACCATTAAGGGTGGTGGTCGTGTACTTGCTACCACGTTGACCAAACAAATGGCAGAAGACTTGGCCTCATTCTTGAGCGAAAAAGGAATTAAGGCTGAGTATCTCCATAGTGATATTAAGACTATCGACCGCATCACTATCCTTACGGAGTTCCGACAGGGTAAGTTTGATATTTTGGTTGGTGTTAACTTGCTGCGTGAAGGTCTGGATCTTCCAGAGGTAGAACTTGTGGGAATTCTCGATGCTGACAAAGAAGGTTTCCTTCGCTCTGAAACCTCCCTCATTCAGACCATTGGACGTGCTGCTCGAAACGTACTGGGCCGCGTTATCCTCTACGCCGATGTTATGACCGGTTCACTTGAGCGCGCTATTGGCGAAACAGAACGACGCCGCACTATTCAGCTTGCATACAACAAGGAGCACGGCATCACACCGATGACTATCAAGAAGGAAATTAAGGATATCGCCGCAAGTATGCGCAGCGAGCACCAAAAGACGCTCCACACCATGCTGACACTTGATGCACAGCTATACGCCGAAGATCCAAAAGCGTTTATGAAGGATAAGCGACAGCAGATGGAAGAGGCAGTTGAAGCGCTCGACTTTGAAACCGCTGCAATTATTCGTGACGAGATTTACACTCTTGAAGGAAAAGAAGTTCCTGAAAAGAAATCTACAACGAAACGCAAACGAGGACGCTAACAGGTGGTACGATAGAGGGTAATGACCCTTCGCGCTCTATTGATATTGGTGGTTGGCTCCGCTCTCATTATTAGTGTGGCAAGTATTTCTGCTACCTATACATATCTAGAGGATAAAATCCTTGCACTGTTTCCAACATCAGCCACTCCTGAAGCGTTAGTTGCGCTGAATACACTGTTAGTTCAGCAGGCAGCGGTAACTGCTTTTTTCTCAATACTGTTGGGCGTGGTTGCGCTGTGGGTCGTGAGTCGATTCATTGCACGACCACTACAGAAACTATCAGCAGCAATGCAATCATTTGTTGATACTGGTTCACGAGTGGATATGCCCACATTTAATGTGGCTCCAAAAGAGATTAAGTCACTTGCGACCAGCTTCAGCTCGTTCCTCGAAAAGGTGGAGGAGTCACATAAGCGAGACGTGGAGATTTCACGTGTGAAGTCAGACTTTATCTCAACTGCAGCCCATCAGCTTCGCACACCGCTCACTGGTATTCGCTGGGCACTTGAAGCTCTTGAGCAGGAGCAGCTCACCCAGTCTCAGTTAGATTTGATTAAGAATGCAAAGGATAAGAGTCATGACCTAGTGGCTATCGTTGGAACACTGCTTGATATTTCAAGTATTGAATCAGGTAAGTATAAGTACACTTTTGCACCCGTTAACATTTCTGAGCTATTGAAGGGGGTGGCTGCGACTTTCGCTCCATTGGCTGAGAAGCGACAGGTATCCGTCGTGTTTGAAGAAAAGATGGAAGCACTCCCTCCGGTTAAAGCGGACATTGAGCGCGTTAAGTGGGTGCTCAACAATCTCGTGGAGAATGCAATTCAATACACCCCAGCTGGAGGTTCGGTAAAGCTCCAAACAGATACTGCACCTGGTCGCGTGTACATACAGGTGAAGGACACGGGTATTGGTATTAAGGCTGAAGACCAGGGAAACATCTTTGAACGCTTCTATCGAGCTGGCAACGCAATTGCAAAGGAGAACAAAGGAAATGGCCTCGGTCTCTATATTGCTCGCACCATAGCTCAAGACCATGGAGGTGATTTGAACTTTAGTGCAAACCAAGATGGTCCTGGAACGACATTCACACTGTCACTTCCGAGCACCTCCTAACATGGTATTCTGGTATATATGACTGACACACGATTGGTACTGGTAGTTGAGGACGATCCTATTCTTAAAAACCTTTTGGGGCACACGTTTGCGGGTAAGTATCAGGCACTCTACGCATCAGACGGAAACGAGGCATTGGCTCTCTTTGAGCAGTACAAACCTGCAGTTATTCTCCTCGACCTTATGCTCCCAACAATGGGTGGGTTTGAGGTACTTGAAGCACTGAGAAAGCGAGATGATGAGGGGCAGACTGTACCGGTAATTGTGGTGTCTAACTTGGGTCAAGAGGGAGATAAAGAGAAGGCAATGGCTCTTGGAGCAAGCGGCTATATGGTTAAGGCAGATGTAGCTATCGAAGAAATCGTAGAGAAGGTTGAGAAGGTGCTGGGAGCCGCATCAATGGCTTCATAGAAAATAAAGGGAATAGTGGTATTGTGTGTACGTACCTGTCCCGACTCGGGCAGGGCATTTCCATAGATGGCAAAAAAGAAACCTGAAATCACACACGAACAACATCAAGGCGCTGATTGGATCAGTGTTAAAGGTGCGCGTACCCACAACCTAAAGAATGTGTCTGTCGACATTCCTCGTGGTGTGATGACGGTACTAACAGGTCTTTCAGGCTCGGGAAAGTCCTCACTTGCATTTGATACTATTTTTGCCGAAGGTCAGCGTCGCTACGTTGAATCTCTTTCTGCATATGCGCGACAGTTCTTGAACCAGATGCAGAAGCCAGACGTTGATGAAATCACCGGACTCTCACCGGCTATTTCAATCGACCAGAAGAGTCGGTCAAATAACCCGCGGTCAACGGTTGCAACTGTTACTGAAATTTATGACTATCTCCGTGTTCTCTACGCACGAGCAGGTCAGCCATACTGTACAAATCACGATGTACCAATCGTAAAGCTATCAAAGGAAGAGATGATTGAGATGGTGATGAAGCGTATTGCTACTCGATCTCCAAAAAAGGGTGAGGAGGTTATGGGTGTTGAGTTTGATAGGACCATGGTGACTATATACGCACCGGTGGTAGTTGGGCGTAAAGGTGAGTACTACCAGCTCCTCTATGATCTTCTCGGCAAAGGATACGAGAAGGTAATGATAGATGGAAAGGTGCAGTCACTGCGTGAGAAGGTGGTGCTGGATAGAAACAAGCGACACGATATTGATGCCGTTGTAGACTCCATCTTTGTATCTGAATTTGTACGCACACCGGACGCGGCGCGTGAGCGTTTGTCTGAGGCGCTTGAGCTTGCTCTTAAGGAAGCTGATGGATTGGTAAAGATACTGCATGCAGATGGCACTATCGAAGCGCTCTCAGCGAAGTTCATTTGCCCGGACTGTGGTATGTCGTTCCCTGAAGTTGAGCCACGTCTTTTCTCCTTCAACAGCCCGTATGGCGCGTGTCCCGAGTGTAATGGACTCGGTACCAAGTCACTGTTCTCAGATGAACCGTGTCCTGTGTGTGAAGGTAAACGTCTTCGCCCGGAAGCGCTTCGTGTATACCTCACTGGTTCTGGAAAAGGTCTTGGGAAGAACATTGTAGATTTCACCTCGTTCTCTATTAAGGAGGCGAAGGATTTCCTTGACAGCATTTCACTATCTGAATTCAGACAGGAGATTGCCGCACCTATTATCAGGGAGATTGGCAGTCGTCTCGACTTCATGTTGAACGTTGGTCTTGATTACCTCACCCTTAATCGCTCAGCAGCCACTCTCTCAGGTGGTGAAGCGCAACGTATTCGTCTAGCCTCTCAGCTTGGTACAGGGCTTGTGGGAGCCTTGTATGTGCTAGATGAGCCAACGATTGGTCTCCACCAGCGCGATAACGATCGGTTGATTAAAACACTGCTTTCATTAAAAGAGTTGGGCAACACAATCCTCGTAGTTGAACACGACGAAGATACTATCTATGCCTCAGACTATATCGTCGATATCGGTCCTGGCGCTGGAGTGCATGGAGGAGAGGTGGTGGTATCAGGATGGCTTGATGAACTCCTAACTGCTCCAAAGAACGACTCTGAGTCAGTAACCCTTTCATACCTACGTGAAGAGAAGGAAATTGAAGTGCCTGAAGAACGCCGTACCTCAGAGAAAGGAAGTATAAAAATAAAGGGTGCAACTCTGCACAACCTAAAGAACTTAAATGTAGAGGTACCACTTGGAAAGTTGGTGACTATCACAGGTGTGTCTGGCTCTGGAAAGTCGACATTCTTGTATGACGTCCTCCATCGAAACGTTGCGGCTCGTATGGCTAAGCGTGAGGCTAAGCTTGCACACTGTGCTTCTATGACCGGTACAGAGTACCTAAGCCGTGTGGTTCTTATCGACCAGTCAGCTATTGGGCGAACGCCGCGTTCAAACCCAGCTACCTACACAGGAGCATTTACACATATTCGTGATCTCTTCTCTTCAACACCAGAAGCACGTGCACGCGGCTGGAAGCCGGGACGCTTCTCATTCAACGTTGCGGGGGGACGATGTGAATCTTGTCAGGGTAACGGAATGATTGCCGTTGAGATGCACTTCCTTCCAACAGTGTATGTGGTGTGTGATGTATGTAACGGAACACGGTACATGAAAGAAACACTCGAGGTGACGTATCGCAATAAGAACATTCACCAGGTTCTACAAATGACCGTAGAGGAAGCGGAACAGTTCTTCCAGGACATTCCGTCTATCCATGATCGCCTTGCTTCACTTAAGTCGACAGGACTTGAATACTTAACGCTGGGACAGAGTGCAACCACGCTTTCAGGCGGTGAGGCACAGCGTGTAAAGATTGCATCAGAGCTGTACCGACCAATCACCATGAAGACGCTCTATCTTCTTGATGAGCCAACGGTGGGTCTCCACTATGAAGACGTACGTAAGCTAATCGAGATTCTCCAGGAACTGGTACGTCGTGGAAACACGGTTGTTGTTATTGAACACAACCTCGATGTTATTAAGTCTTCTGACTACCTTATCGACTTTGGTCCTGAGGGAGGTGTTGGGGGTGGAAAGGTTATTGCAAAAGGTACACCTGAGGAAGTTGCTGCAACTGATGACTCATACACAGGAGAGTACCTCGCAAAAATGCTTAAGAAGGCAAAGAAAAAGAAGAAGGCCTAAAAGGAAAGACCGTCACTTAGTGACGGTCGGGTTCTCCTCAGTTTTTTTGTTGCAGAGCGCTCCTGCCAGAATTCCGATAAGAGTACTAACAACACCAATGGCGATGTGTATCCACAAATTGCCAGGCAGGCCATTTCGCACGAGGGTGTTCGATGCGACAAGACTTACAAGATAGATAAGCACGCCAGCCACAAAGACAAAGAGCGTTACAAACAGCAAGACCGAAAAGCAACCACGCCCAATTTCTCTGAAGTTGAGAGCTACCACAATCTGGCAGGTCACTACTCCAGGTACAATCAGAAGCGCAAATGCCGTTCCGTACGCCAGTGAATTAAAGCCTATGGCATCCATGAGCAGAATAGACATCTGACACCTCCTTTCCTTATCTGAATACTCCCATACTGCCTTGGTGTCAATTTTTAATACGAGAGTATAGGATAGAAGGATGCAGCGCG
Organism: Patescibacteria group bacterium; assembly: GCA_018823385.1. Classification (GTDB taxonomy): domain Bacteria; phylum Patescibacteriota; class Minisyncoccia; order Phycocordibacterales; family Phycocordibacteraceae; genus C7867-001. The sequence goes on from JAHJIK010000040.1 coordinate 7,254, forward strand.
AAGACCTACCGAAGTTTGATTTACCTGACGTACCGGGCGTCTATCTCTTTACCCAAGGAAAGGGTAAGGCAAAGGAAATACTGTATATAGGAAAGGCTACATCACTAAAAGATCGAGTGCGCTCATACTTTGATATAGAGCTTATATCTACTCGCGGCCCTCGTATCGTAGATATGGTCACTAAAGCGGATAGCGTTTCATATGAGACAACTCCCACGGTACTTGAGGCATTGGTACGAGAAGCAGCACTCATACGTGAACACCTGCCAAAAGCTAACGCTATGGGGAAGGATGATAAGACGTTCCTGTATGCAGTGATTACCGACGAGGAGATTCCTCGAGTCCTTGCTATTCGTGGTGCTGAAATAGATTTTAAGAAGTCATGTGTGCTCACCACTGGCGCAAAGCTAAAAGCGATACACGGTCCCTTCCCCTCAGGGTACCAGCTCCGCGAAGGTCTTCGCTTGATACGAAAGATCTTCCCATTCTTTGATACACCAAAGCCAGTTGGTGAGGGCGGCAAGACCACGCAGGCAAAGGTGGAGTTTAATAGACAAATTGGTCAGTATCCACGGAATATGGATAGGAATTCATACATGAATTCAATTCGTAACGTATCACTCTTTCTATCTGGACGAGTTAAGACACTTCGCACCACCCTTACAAAAGAAATGAAGCAGGCAGCAAAGGAGGAGCGCTTTGAAGATGCGGGTGAAATCCGTAAACAGCTATTTGCACTCGATCACATTCAGGATGTGTCACTTATAAAGGAGGATAGAGGTGAAGAAGAGGTTGGGCCTCGTCTTGAGGCATATGACACAGCACATTTGTCAGGCACTAATGCCATTGGTGTGATGACGGTGGTTGAAAGCGGTATGCCGGTGAAGAAGGACTATCGAACCTTCAGAATCAAAGGCGTGGGTGGTAAGAGTCTTAATGATGATATTGCATCACTCAAGGAAATACTAAGTAGGAGACTTGGGCATCCAGAGTGGCCACTACCGCGTGCCTTTATTATCGATGGCGGGAAGACGCACAAGAAGGCGGCAGAAGAAGTGTTGAAGGAAGTGGGTATAGGAATTCCTGTTGTTGCAGTGGTCAAGGATGAAAAACATAGACCGCGAGAAGTAATTGGAAGTCTTCGCGCGGCCGTACGAGATGCTGATGCTGTTCTTGCAAACTCAGAGGCTCACCGTTTCTCACTTTCAAAGCACCGTGCCGCGAGAAACAAATCAATGCGCGGGGAATAAGCCGCGGGAGAAATAATTTGTTTGGTATACTGCTCGCATATGAACACTACTGTTGGCGTATTGCGAGGAGGTCCATCCAAAGAGCATGAGGTCTCAATTAAAACAGGTCACGCTATCGTTACCAACCTCTCACGAGATGATTACACTGTTCGTGATATTTATATCGACCGCAGTGGCGTGTGGCACATGCGCGGAGTACCAACAACGCCGGAGCGCGCACTGCAATCAGTGGATGCAGTTATCATCGGTTTGCATGGAGAGTATGGAGAGGATGGGGAAGTACAAAAACTTCTTGAGCGCTACGGTATTCCATACACCGGTTCGGATTCTTTTAGTTCGTATGTCGCGATGCATAAAGTGATGGCAAAAGAAAAAGCAAAAGAGGCAGGTCTCCTTACTCCTAAGTATCGATTTATTGAAGACGGTTCTGATATTGAAACAGTCGCTGCTGAAATTGTTCGAACATTCCCACAGCCAGTCGTTGTGAAGCCCGTGAAGTGGGGTTCATCAGTTGGGGTATCAATCATCTCCGGATACGTACCGCTCGTTGATGCAATCACGGCACTACTTGAAGAAGGTTCGGGAGGTGTACTCGTTGAAGAACTCATCAAAGGAACAGAAGCTACTGCAGGTGTAGTGGAGGGACTTCGAGGTGAAGAGTTGTATTCTCTCCCAGTGGTTGAAATTGTTCCGGCAGACGCGCACTCGTTCTTCTCATACGATGCAAAATACTCAGGACAAACACGGGAGGTGGTGCCAGGAAACTTTAGTCGGCCCATTGCAGACCAAATCATGCAGCAGGCACGTACTGCACATGAAGCTCTCGGACTTCGACACTACTCACGTTCAGACTTTATCGTTTCTCCAAAGGGTATCTACTATCTAGAAACCAATACACTGCCAGGCATGACGGAAGAGTCTCTACTCCCCAAATCCCTTGCTGCGGTAGGGGTGGGATTCTCTGATTTTTTACGTCATTTGGTAGAGCTTGCTCTTGCGGGCAAGAAACGATAATATTGCATTGATGGGCCGTTAGCTCAGTTGGTAGAGCACCTCATTTGCAATGAGGGGGTCGCAGGTTCAAATCCTGTAC
>JAHJIK010000041.1 GCA_018823385.1 Patescibacteria group bacterium
ACACTAAAATGCAAACAGCATGTAGGTACCAATACCGGTTACACAAATTGCGATTGCCTTCTGCCACAAGTGACGAGCCTCAATCTTTTCAGTAATAAGTTTTGGAAAGAATATGGTAAGGAAAATACCAATAGCAAATACAAAGAGAGGCTGATATGACTCGGTGAGAAGGACGAGCGCAACGGGAGCCATGAGGTATGCAACAGAGAACGCGATATTACCCACCATATAGATAGATTCGTTAGCAACATTGAGACCCAGAATGCCACCTGAGTTATTCTTAATGGCTGAGAGGAAGTGCTTTCGATATGACGCTATAAATATGAAAATGAGAACACCTGCAAAGGCCAGCATCATGTGTTCCCAGAACAACGAACGCCACAGCTGCTCTTCGAGCGCCACCGCCTTAAATATTACCGACTCAAGGCCCCAGAAGAACGCAGCTGCTAACATGAGAACGATAGTGTTCTTGCGCAATTTAAACTTGTTCTCAGCGTCAATTTCGAATGAGATGATAGACGTACCGAAGATAACGATCGCCATTGCAATTAACTGCATTTGTGTAAGAACCTCTCCAAGAATGATATAACCCAGAATATATCCAAACACAGGTACGAGCTGGTAGAACACGACAGCAACAGAAGCTTCCTCATCCTTCAGAGCAAGAAGGTAGCACCACAGTACGGCGACATTCAATATACCGACGAACGCCAGGATAAGAATATTTGGTATAGAAACGTTAAGAACTGTTGGATCTGCCATAAACAAAAAAGGCAGTGCGAGCGCTGACAGGAGTGACGAGAAAAGAATCAGTGTGCCAACACCTCCTTCTTTGAAGTACTTCTCGAGAAGTACCTTATCTATATGGTTTGTGAGCGCGTATAGAAACGGACCAATTAGTGCAATGAAAAACCAACTCATGTCCCCTTACTATACCCCATCTTGTCTTTAATAAAGTCTAGGGCTGTGTGCGGATAACTTTGCCAGAATATTGGACTTTCAATGGACGGCGAGTTCAAATACGTAATCAAAGGGCGTATACCCAGTTTTGATTCAACATGTTCAAATGCTGGCCGCAATACATTTTTGATGAACTCTCCCTCCTCCACATCCTCAACAAGATAATCCTCAAACAATACTCCGTGTACGATAAACAAAGCGAGAAAATAGTGGTAGTGCTTGAGTAGATTCCCGCGGTGATTTCTATCTATCCACTCCCAATCATCAACAATGTTGACCTTGTGCTTCGTAAGGTGACCAAATAGCTCTGTGTGGAAATCTACCAATGGATCACCCCATACCGTACGGATATCGCTAAACGACTTTCCGACTGATGTATTGAAATCAATAACCGTGCAGTACTGATACTGCTCATTTAGGTGACCCTCTTTCATTTTGCTTCCCGTACAAATTGGAAGCTTGCCCAGGTCCTTCTTTAGTGGGTTATGCGCCACCATAATATCCTTTGTATCTTGCCCGATAACAATTGGCATATTGAGCGAGTCGGTGAGGTGGAGAAAGCGTAGTGTCTCAAAGTTCGGTGTTGCAACGTGGCGTGCTAGGTACAGAACAGGCTCTTTGAGAAAATACTCAGGAATATCATTCTTGAGATACTCCTCCACACGCTTTCGTAGTTCAGGATCGTGCTGCCGCCGCTCAAGCTCTTCAATTACCTCCGGAAATGGTGTAAGTAGGTCTGCGACTTCTGTTATGTGTTTCTTTTCTTCCAACGTACTGTCCATAGCTAGCGAGCAAGAATATACAAACCAACAAGTGGAGCTATAAACCACCAGAAGAAATACCCTTGTGGCGCAAATAGATGGTCAAGTGGTGCAGGGAACGAGTAAATATTAGAAATATCAAACACATGATAGCCAAGCGTCAGCAGAAAGCTTGCAGCCAGGAACGCCAGTATAATATTTGGGAATAGACTTAGTGAACCGAATCCCCCACTGGTAATTCGACGAATCAGAACATACGGCAGAGCGGAACCCGCAAAGAACAAGAGGATACTAATCACCGCCTGTACCACAGGAGACCCTCCAGCACCCACAATCAAGTCTGTATACGGAAATACGATATAGAGTGCGTACCCCGCATATAGCGCCAATATGAGCGACAGAAGCGCGCTTCTACCTCCTCTATGTGAAAAAATTAGTAGGCCAAGGGTCAGTACAATCAGTATCAAAAAGTTTCCGACAAGCAGCCAGACATTTGAAAACGCGACAGTAATAAAGGCCTGCATTTCTGCCATGAGTTCCATAGGTACATGGTACCGCTCTTTCAGTACCTACCATAGCCCTAACTGTGTGTTACTCAGTGAAGCTACCTGCCTGAATGCTCCACAGCTTCTTATACAGACCTTTCTTCTGTACCAAGTCTTCATGAGTACCTGAATCAACGACTGTTCCCCGCTCGATTACCACAATGCGATCCATCTTCATGATCGTAGAGAGACGGTGGGCAATGATGATAACGGTCTTTCCTTGCATCAGCACATCCAGAGCCTGCTGAATTAACTGTTCTGATTCAGAGTCGAGACTTGAAGTTGCTTCATCAAGTATAAGAATGGGTGCATCCTTGAGAATAGCTCGGGCGATAGCAACACGCTGGCGCTCTCCACCTGAAAGCTTAACTCCGCGCTCACCCACATGTGTAGCGTACCCCTCTGGAAGTGCTGCGATAAAGTCATGGCAATGAGCCTTCTTTGCAGCCTCCATAACCTCCTCATCAGTAGCCTCAAGCCTTCCATAACGGATATTGTCCATAAGTGAGCGGTGGAATAGTACAGGCTCCTGCGGTACGAAACTAATCGCCTCTCGAAGACTAGTTTGCGATACCTCAGCAATATTCTGTCCATCAATAGCGATAGACCCGCCCGTCACGTCATATAGGCGTAGGAGTAGCTTTGTGATGGTTGATTTGCCAGCACCAGATGGCCCAACGAGAGCGACTTTCTCACCAGCTTCAATAGTGAGATTAAACTTAGACAAAAGATCCGCCTTTTCTCCAAATGCGAAGCGGGCATCCTGAATAGCAATTGAACCTCCATTAACAACAAGGTCTTTAGCGTCAGGCACATCTTGAATACCGATTGGTGTTTCAAGTATTTCAACCATCTCACCAGCGTCAGCGAACGCATCATACAAGCGGCGCATACTTCCACCAATTCCCCAGATACGATTGATGAGACCAATTACGTACACTTGGATAAGCACAAAATCACCAACAGAAACTATTCCGCGCTGCCAAAGGTATGCTGCGCCTCCTAGTAAGATTATCTCTATAGCAATTACGAATATGTTTTGGATTGCTGAAATGGCATTATCTGCATTCCAAGCTTTAATTGCCTTCTTTCTCCAGTTAGCAACCGCAGCCGCGAAGTTTTTCTTCTCGTATTTCCAAGAAGCAAATAGATTGACCGTGTCGTGGTTTGAAACAGCGTCCGAAAGTACGCCGATCATCTTTGTTTGGCTTGCCGTTCGCTCAACACGAAGCGGCTGTCGCCACTTAACAAGCACATACTGAATCCAAATAAACAGCACTGACCAAATGAAGACAGCTAGAGCTAGATAGATGCTCCGTGTTGCAAGGACCCAAATGACACCGATTGTGAAGAGTAGCGTGGAGAAGAAGTTGTACACGAGAATATCAAATATATTCTCAAACACACTTGAGTAACGGGACACTCGCTTCGTGAGTGAACCGGCAAAGTGGGAAACGAAAAATGAGTGAGAGTGGTGGATGAGGGTACCGAATGCTGTGTTATCCAGTCGTTCCATAGTACGCATCTCAAGAAGCATCATGGTGACATTCTGTAGCTGTGATGAGAGCCAGCCACCCAATCTAACCAACCCATACATCATGATTATCCCAAGCAACACAGAGAGTGCCACACCTGCAGCAGATCCGGTTGAAAGCGTATCAATGAGCCTACTCACAAACAGTGGCGATACGATACTCGTTATTTCAGCGAGAAGTCCAAGAACGAAAACACTGGCAACAAGCCACGGATGCTCCATTGCCGCTTCGGTATATCGCTTTATGACTGACCATGCCTGGCCTTTTGGTTTAGGGTCTTTCTTTTCCATTATGTTTGGCTATAACCCTTCGTTTTGTAAGTCTTCGATTGCTTTCTTTGCTTTACCCGATAGCTTCTTCGGCATTGCGACTGACACATGAATGAGTAAGTCACCTGTTCCAGAGCCGTACGCCACACCCTTACCTTTAACGCGTAGTATTTCCTCCGTCTTATCCATTGCAGGTACTTTCACTTCAATCACCTTATCGTCGATTGTGGTTACAGACACCGTTGAGCCTAGAAGTGCATCAGTAAGTTTTACCGGTAGCTGCATTCGAAGGTTTACGCCATCCTTCTTGAATACGTCGTGCGGCTTCACATGCACTTTGATGTAGAGGTCACCTGCAACCCCGCCTTTGATTGCCTCTCCAGCTCCTGTAAGGCGAATCATCTCACCCGCATCAATACCAGCTGGTATCTGAATCTTGATTTCCTCTTCCTTACGAACTACACCGCGGCCGGAACAGGTTGCACACTTCTCTTTTGGAATCTTTCCGACACCATCACACTCAGAACAGGCACGCACGCTCGTGAATGAGCCAAGTGGTGAGTTGCGTGTCTCGTGTACCTTTCCGTTTCCGTTACATGCCTTACAGGTATCCATGTCAGTACCTGGTTTTGCGCCACTACCATCACACGTATCACAGGCGCTCACTTTTGTGAGGAGTACTGATCGAGCGACACCTTGGATTGATTCCTTAAAGGAGATTTCGATATCGATTGAAATATCACGACCCCGCTTTACACGTGATCCACGTTGGCCGCCACCGAAGATATCGCCGAACCCTTCAAAGATGTCGTTGAGATCAAACTCAACTCCTCCTTGTCCGAAGCCGCCATATTGCGAAGGATCAAATCCGCCAGGACCTGGCCCCGCACCTCCTGCAAAGGTTTGACCGTATGAGTCATATTCGCGGCGCTTCCGATCATCAGACAGAACGCTGTACGCCTCTGTTATTTCCTTGAAGGTAGCTTCATTGCCACCCTTATCCGGGTGGTGCTTCTGAGCCAACTTGCGAAAAGCTTTCTTCACCTCTTCCTGTGAAGCTTTTTTTTCAACACCAAGGATGTCGTAGTAGTTTTTTGCCATAGAGAGTAAAACTATACACCAGATAATCTAATGGACCAAAAAGCCGCGATGGTCGCGGCTTTTTGCTAGTCCTTCTTCTCAGGTTCGTCTCCTTCGATTGGACCTTCTTTGAATTCAGCCTCTTTAGCTTCTTCTGGTGTCTCCTGTCCTGATGGAGCTTCACCGTCCTTTTTCTCTTGCATCATAGCCTCACCGATTTTTGAAAGAGAGGTTGAGAGTGATTCAGATGCAGACTTAATTGCGTCCATATCTTCACCCTCGCGTGCCTTCTTTAGTAGTTCAATCTTTTCGTTGATTTCAGTAACTACCTCAGGAGTCACTTTGTCACCGTTATCCTTTACCGCTTTCTCAGCAGTGTAGATCATCTGCTCAGCTACGTTCTTGGTTTCGATAACTTCCTTTCGCTTTGCATCCTCATTTGCATGA
>JAHJIK010000042.1 GCA_018823385.1 Patescibacteria group bacterium
ATGATCGCACTTGCTGGCTACTATCGCTTCCTGAAAGGTGATGTGGGTGACCCTGAGACCTTGAGTGCTGACGGCAACCTTTCAGTCTCTAACTAGAGCCAAAACGCTACATATTTGATATATTCCATATATATGGACGATATCTTCCGAAAGCCGTACAGCCCAGAAGACACTGAGGCGCGTATATATACCGAGTGGGAAGAAAGCGGGTACTTCAACCCTGACAACCTCCCAGGTGAGCGCACAAAAGCATTCACGATCGTAATGCCACCACCAAATGCCAACGGAAATCTCCACGTTGGTCACGCACTTGGCATGGCAATGGAAGACCTCATGACGCGGTACAAGCGTATGCAAGGATACAAAGCACTCTGGATTCCAGGAGCTGACCATGCAGGTTTTGAGACACAGGTGGTATACGAAAAGAAACTAGAGAAAGAAGGGCGCTCCAGGTTCAATATGGATCCAGAAGATCTATACAAAGAGATTCTCGCGTTCACACTTGAAAACAAGAAAACAATGGAAGACCAAGTGCGTTCGCTTGGTGCATCGTGTGACTGGTCTCGCGAGAAGTTTACCCTCGATGAAGATGTCGTTGCTGAAGTACAGCGCACATTCATCAAAATGCATAGTGATGATTTGGCATACCGCGGTAAGCGTACCGTTAACTGGTGCCCGAAACATCAGACCTCCCTTTCAGATGTTGAGACAGAGAGCGTGGAGGAAACATCTCCTTTTTATACCTTCAAGTATGGTCCATTTGAAATTGGTACCGTTCGTCCTGAAACTAAGTTTGGTGACAAGTATGTAGTGATGCATCCGGACGACAAACGATATGCAGAGTGGAAAGAGGGCGACACCTTCGAGCTTGAGTGGATCAATGGACCTATCACCGCAACTGTTATCAAAGACGAAGCGGTAGAGATGGAGTTTGGTACTGGCGTTATGACCATCACCCCATGGCACTCTCAGGTGGACTTTGAGATTGCACAGCGCCACAACCTCGATATGGAGCAAATAATTGATTGGCGCGCAAAGCTCCTCCCTATTGCTGGAGAGTTTGAAGGTATGAAGATTTCAGAGGCACGTGCAAAGATTGTAGAGAAGCTTGATGCAAAGGGTCTTCTTGTTTCTACTGATCCTGCATACAAGAATATTGTTAAGAAGTGCTACAAGTGTAGCTCCATGATTGAACCACAGGTGAAAGACCAGTGGTTTGTTAAGATGCGCCCTCTTGCAGACATGGCTCTCGACTCACTCAACAAAAAAGAGTTCATCTTCCTTCCCGAGCACGAAGAGAAGACATTCCGATACTGGATGGAGAACACCCTTGATTGGAATATCTCACGTCAGATTGTATGGGGCATCCCTATCCCTGCTTGGTTTAAGAACAAGGGTACTGCTAACGAAGAAATAAAAGCGCAGATTGAAGCTCCTGAAGGTGAAGGATGGGAGAAAGACACAGACACTTTTGATACCTGGTTCTCCTCAGGTCAGTGGCCCCTTCTCACCACTGGGTATCCAGATGGAAAAGATTTCGATACTTTCTATCCAAATGATGTGATGGAGACAGGACGCGACCTCGTATTCAAATGGATTCCTCGTATGGTTATCTTCGGCCTCTACTTGGGCAAGAAAGCTCCTTTCCATACCATTTACCTACACGGCATGGTGAATGATGCGAAAGGAAAGAAAATGTCCAAGTCTAAAGGGAACGTTATCAACCCACTTGAGCTCACAGAGAAGTATGGGACTGACGCGCTCCGCATGTCACTCATTGTCGGAAATACTCCAGGAATGGATCTTGCCCTTCGCGAAGACAAAGTAAAGGGATATAAGCACTTCTCAAATAAGTTGTGGAATATCACTCGATTCATTCTTGAGCAAACGGAAGGCGCTAACCTAAACGCATCACTCACTGAAGCTGACCGTGCTATTCAGGATGAGTTTACTGCTCTGCTTGAAGATGTCACAAAAGACATGGAGGTATACCGCATCTACCTTGCGGCAGAAAAGCTCTATCATTACACATGGCACCGTCTTGCTGACGAGCTACTTGAGGGATCTAAAGCACTCTTTGCAGGTGATGATGAGGCGGCAATTGCTTCAAGAAAAGCGGTTCTTCTCTCAATTCTAAACGGACTTGTTCGAGCACTTCATCCATTCATGCCATTCATTACCTAAGAGATTTGGAAGTATCTGCCTAATGCAGAAGGCATGCTCATGATTGCTCCATGGCCTGTTAGAATAGAGGGGTGATATCAGCTCTTACACCAGAAACACTCGGCTATGCCTTCTTAGGAGGTATTTTGCCGGTATTGGTGTGGCTGTACTTCCTTCTAAAGGAAGACGCTCGCTGTCCTGAGCCTCGACCACTACTGTTCCTGGCTTTTATGACCGGAATGCTTGCAGTGATTGTAGTACTACCTATTGAAACCTTCATGACAACACTCTTTGGTGGAGGTGTACCTCTAATCGTTGCATGGGCTACCGTGGAGGAAGTTACAAAGTACGCACTAGCAGCAGCACTCATTCTTTGGAGAAAATCAGTTGATGAATCACTCGACCTCGTGGTGTATATGCTTACCGTTGCACTTGGATTTGCCGCACTTGAAAACGTACTCTTTTTACTCACCCCCTTTGCAGACGGTCACTTCTTAGCCGGAATTGTTACGAACAATCTACGCTTTGTTGGGTCCACCCTGCTTCATGTGATCGCATCGTCAGCAATTGGATTTGCACTTGCGTTCAGCTTTAATTGGCACAAAGCACTTCGCACCATCGCAACAACCGTCGGACTTATCCTTGCAATCGCATTGCACGCAGTCTTTAACTTTTTTATAATTGAACAAGAGGGTTCTCAGACTATTTACGCTTTCTTTATCGTTTGGATAGGAATTGTCGTCTTCTTCGCCCTCTTCGAACTACTTCGATACTTTAGATACCGCAACTTACCAAAAAATATCTGCTAATTACTTATGAAAAAACGATCCTTCTTCGAACGCCTGTCTGGATCTATTCCAACTGCAGATGATTTCGATAGTTATGACGAAGAGTTTGTGCAGCAACCTGCCCCACGCCGAATGCAAGTAAGTGCACAAGCTGCACCTCAAACATTTGAACATCAAGAGGAGCCGGTCAGTGAAGGCCAGCTTCCCGTTGATGTATATCAGACTCCTAATGAGATTGTTATCCGTTGCTTTACAGCCGGTGTACGTCCCGACGAAATGAATGTATCTATCAGTCGCGACATGGTAGTTATCGAAGGTTCTCGTGAAGAGCGTGAACAAGTTGCCGCTGGTGACTACTTTAACCAGGAACTGTTCTGGGGCACCTTTGCTCGAACCATTCTCCTTCCACAGGAAGTTGATGTTGATGCAGCTTCAGCAACGTCAAAAGACGGACTTCTTACCCTTGTCCTTCCGAAGCTTGATAAGGCTCGTCAAACAAAGCTTCGCATTAAAGCAGGTTAGTCATCTTCATTAGGTTCGCGTTCTAGATCCCGCACGCATGTGCGGTTTTCTAGTTCCTCCCAGAACCTATCGTCTTCATACTGTTCAATGAGTGACAGACACATAAGCTCGAAGAGTGGTGAAAACCACACATCCCCGTCAAAGTCTTCTTCCACTTCAGAAAAGTTGTCTTCAGCTGCCACGCCACACAGTTCACGTGCCAGCTGATTGTCTGACTCGGGCGTATAGACACCCTGACTCTCAAATACGGTGTTACGTATATGGGAACCAATACAGACTAATTGCAATAACTCCTGAACCTCATCCCGCGTTAATGAAATATGCATATCTACTCCTTACCTTCTAATACAGAAAGTATAGGAAGAAGTTCTATGAGATTCGCTTAAGGGAATATCGAGATTATCTGAAGATTACTTAACGATGGTCTCTAGGCTTGGAAGTGTAGAAACAGTTTGCACAAAGAACACTTCTCTTCCAATCACTTGCCCATTAGTTGTTTCAATTGAAATACGCCACTTCCCAGCAGATGGATTGTCTTTAATAGAATATCCTCGGTATCCACCACTCCTTCCACCAGACATACTAAATGCGACCCTGCTTTCGGTAACCCAGGTATGGGTATCGTAATTATATTTCTGCCATACATGCACCACAGAGGTTGAGAACGATACTGGTGCAAATACTGAGCTGTATGCGTAGAGTGGTGTACCAGCTTTGTGATGGTACATACGAGGCCAGAACTGCCACCAGGGAGCGGTACCTTCACCCTGCACTTGATATCCACCCGGCACCTTTTCAAGTGACTGATATATCCCCACATCAGAAAGAGCGAGCGGGATCGGAGGCACTAAGCCGGTAAAGTACGCACCGACTATAGCGGTAACGGAACACGTAATTCCAATGATTATAAACTTGAAGGTGCTGGCGAAGCGCTCCTTACCCAGTTTCCATAGGATGTACAAAAACACAGAGAACGACACAAGACTTATAGCTGTACTGCCCAAGAACACGAGCGGCCCCAGTGTATTCACTAACAACGGCAAGGCAAAGATACTGTATGCATACAGACCAAAGAATAGGAGAATCGTTTGGAAAGCCAGATGCTCTCGATACTTTCTAAAGTATTCGTTACCAATAAAGACTGCAGCAAGAAGCAACAGGAACGGCCAGCTCGCCATCACCGAACTACTCTTCGTATAAAAGATAAGACACCCGGAAAGAATACCTCCCGTTGCGTATTGAACAACGAGGGATGACAGCGATGGCAGTGCCTTCACGATTGAAGACGTTGCCTTCTGCTTCCAGCCCTCAGAAGCATGTCCAAGAAGCGCAAAGACTGTACCGAGTGCTAGATATCCCGCAAATACCAAACTCACGAGTGATACATCCAAGAGGAGGAATGTTAGGAGGTCAGTTACGAATCCAAAGATAAAGACGATAGCACCGAGATGCCTCTCATTCTTTGCAATCCATGCTAAAGCACGTTTCCACATACCTAAACTATATACCACGTTTGGTGCTTGGACCCGGGCTCGAACCGGGGACCCCTTCCTCTTCAGGGAAGTGCTCTACCAACTGAGCTATCCAAGCGTCATCGCACTATACCAAAACTAGCGCCTAAAATACAGACCCTAGTTCCCCTGGTATGCATCCAGGAGAGCCTGGAAATGATCGGCCGATGGAAGGCCTAACATATTGGTTCCTGAGAGCCAGGGGGCGAGAAATGCTGAGTATAGGTAGAGCGGTAGGAAGAGAACGACTATCCACACGAAAACCTTCGTCCAGAACGCTATACGGGCCCAGCGGCGCATTTCTCGCACCATGCGGTTATTCTCCTCAACTATGCCGTATGTCGCCTTCAGAAGGCGTTCTAGCTCCTCTATAGTGGGTTTCTCGTCCATCTTGATTAGAAGTATATCACCCCAAATCAGAAACTACATAGACGTACTATCTAAGAATCATAGCTGTGCCCTCGCTAGGAATCGAACCTAGATTTTCACGTTAGGAGTGTGAAGTTCTATCCATTGAACTACAAGGGCAATGCAAGGAGATTATCATAAAACCGCGCACGAGGCGCGGTTTTATGATTCA
>JAHJIK010000043.1 GCA_018823385.1 Patescibacteria group bacterium
CTGCGTACGAAGCAGTTCATACATATGAAGGAAATGAGCGAACGATCACCTTCCTTGATACCCCGGGACACGAAGCCTTCCGCGCACTTCGCTCACGTGGCGCTGCCGCTGCCGATGTTGCTATTTTGGTAATTGCAGCCGAAGAAGGTATCAAGCCGCAGACTCTTGAGGCATACCAGGCAATCATGGAAGCAGAAACGCCATTTGTTGTTGCGTTCACCAAGATTGATAAGCCGGGAGCAGATATCGAGCGCGCAAAGGTATCAGCACTTGAGCACAGCATTTATCTTGAAGGTCTTGGAGGATCTATTCCCTACACTGGTGTTTCCTCTAAAACAGGAGACGGTATTCCTGAACTGCTCGACCTCGTACTCCTTACAGCTGACCTTGCCGAACTAACTGCTGATCCATCACTTCCTGCAGAAGGATTTGTACTTGAGTCGTCACAAGACCCACGACAAGGACTTACCGCAACACTTATCGTTAAGGACGGTACGCTTTCAACTGGCTCATTTGTCTGTGCAGGCGCCGCCATGGCTCCTGTTCGTTTTATCGAGAACTTCAAAGGTGACCGCCTAACAGAAGCAAAACCATCGCAGCCAATTCGCATTGCAGGATGGAGCGGACTTCCAGGAGCTGGTACACCCTTCGTTGCAGCAGCAACTAAAAAGGAAGCAGAAAAACTATTGGAGGTTACGGAAGGTCCAAAGAACACCCCTGCCATGATTATTGAGAAAGATGCAGACTCTGCAGTTCTTCCCCTTATCATCAAAGCTGACGTGTCAGGAAGTCTTGAAGCAATCAAGCATGAGCTTGCAAAGGTGAAGCAGGAGCGCTCAAGTGTTCGTATTATTTCAGAAGGAATCGGAGCGGTTGGTGAAGCTGATGTAAAGACCGCAATTGCTGGAGGCGGCATGATTGTTGCTTTCCACGTTCCAACAGGCTCAGGAGCTCGTGACCTTGCCGAGCGATCCGATGTTTCCATTGAAACCTTCGACATTATCTATGATCTCGAGAAGCGTATTTCCGATCTCCTTATTGCCCGAACACCACGTATCACCGTTGAGGAGACTATGGGTGAGGCGAAGATTTTGAAAGTATTCAGTACCGCTGGTATCAAGCAGGTTATGGGTGCGCGCTGGGTATCTGGATCTCTCAAAGTTGGCACCATGGTGAAGATCGACCGCAGAGGCATTCCCCTTGGCACCGGAAAGCTCACCAACCTCCAAGTTGCACGTATGGATACGCAGGAGATTAAGATGGAGGGTGAGTTTGGTCTGCAGGTTGAATCGAAGACTGAGATTGCAGCTGGTGACACACTCTTTGCCGTTGAGAAAGTAGACAAATAGTATGGACCGCGACGCAAAAGCAGCGGCACGACTTACCGAACTAGCAGCAAAGTATATTGCACGCGAGGCAGGTCGCTCTACCCTCATCACCCCAACACGAACACTCTTTCAGCGTGATCATAAGCATGCGGTAATTCACTTCACCGTTTTCCCTGATGCAGATGCGCCCAATGCGCTTGCGTTCATGAAGCGACATCGAGATGACTTCCGAGATTTCATAAAAAAAGAAGGACGCTTTAAGATGCTTCCCTTCATTGAGTTTGCGATTGATGTGGGTGAGGAACACCGGCGCCACCTCGACGAGATATCAAAGGATATTATTCTGGGAGATAGTTCCGATACGTAGAACCTGCTGGGCTTTCTAAGAACAAATCAATTTTATTGTTGATGATATCAAGTTGCTTATGAATCTCTCTAAGCTGTCACTTTATATCAGCGACAATTTCACTCACTGTAAGTTTCTGAATGTCTCTATCCAGTATCATTCTCCCATTTTATCACTCACACCTTCCAGTTTCTTCAACTTCAGTTTTAGTTGAACTGATCGTCATATTTTCTATATAGTTCGCTGTTCTTTGGAAATACGCTATATTTATTTTGTGCTCTAGGTCCAGTGGCGAAATGGTAACGCGACGGTCTGCAAAACCGTTATGCGCGGGTTCGATTCCCGCCTGGGCCTCAATTTTATCTTTTCTATATCCCACTACTCTATAGTGTCGTGATGACTAAAAAATCCGATGCGAGATGGAATGAACAGCGTGTCCGTTCCATAGTGGCCAAATCAAGAAGTGTGCGACAAGTACTACAACAACTTGGACTCAGAGAAGCTGGCGGCAACTACCGACAGTTTGCAAGGTACGCAGAACTCTATCAGCTGGATATCCAACACTTTACGGGCAAGGGTTCTAACAGAGGCATTAAGATTCCGAGAGAACCTGTTCGACAGATATCTGAAATTCTTCAACTAAATAGCTTTGCGGCTCCAAGAAATTTAAAACGCCGACTTTTCAAAGAAGGTCTCAAAAAACAGGAATGTGAGGAGTGCGGTTGGGCTAAAGTTTCACCAGACGGGCGCCTGCCAGTAGAAATGGATCACATTAATGGAGACCCGTTAGATACCAGACTCGAGAACTTAAGAATACTCTGTCCCAACTGTCATAGTTTGAAACCTACGCATAGAGGCAGTAATATCAAAAAGAGACGCCGGGGTGGTGAAATTGGTATACACGCGACGCTTAAAACGTTGTGA
>JAHJIK010000044.1 GCA_018823385.1 Patescibacteria group bacterium
GCAGGAATCGAACCTGCATTGCATCCTCCGCAAGGATGTGTCCTATCCATTGAACGACAAAGGCGTTGTTGATGACAATACCGCCCTCGACCACTATCTGCAAGCAAACCTAGAGCCCTACAATCTCAATGAATCGATCCATTACAGACTGATGATGATTTCCTTCCTCAAGATGCTGCGAAATGTATTCGTATACATCATCAGGATCAGGACCTGTTATTGGAATGAGAAGGTGAGGGGCCAGGAGGTGATTTGTCTTGATCGAGAGTGCTGGTGGTGTGGCTGGGTCAATATATTCAAGAATCGAGAAGTGAAGCATCGAATCATATGAATAGAGATTGTCATCGATAGTGAGGCCAAGGTCGGTAACGGCAAACCGGTGAATACGCGGACGCTTCATAGCCTGAAGTGCAAGCGTTACCGCAGCAGCTGCAATTACCAGTGAGAGGATGATGTTGCTAAAGAGAATGCCTGCAACAATACCGGCAACTGCAATAATGCCAAGTGCCCAATACCAATCAGAACTGCGCACCTCAGGTCCGAAGTTTTTGCCTTGCCACTCGAATATTGTATTGCCACCCATAGTGTTGAAATAATAGCATCAACTTATCAATGAAATATGCTACGTTCATAGCAATGGAGGACTACGCAGCAAAACCTATTCCTAACTTGGATGCGCTTCGCGAATTAAAGAAGCAATATCGCACGTGGGAAATCGACATCTCCTCATCTGAAAATACAGAAGCGCTTGTTGATATACGGTCACTTGGTATCGCTGGAACCAATCATTACTTCTCTCCAACCAACCCGCCGTATCACCAACATATCCCCGGCTCTATTGAAGAGCTGCTTGTACGCGAAGGCGTTGGAGCAAAGCTGGTCGAGATAAACAAAGGGTTGAAAGGGAAGGGACTGGAACTCTTTGTGTTTGATGCGCTTCGACCGCTCGCAATCCAAAACTATTTCCATGACGAGTGGTTCCCTGAAAAACTCCGTACTCTGTATCCGGAATGGAGTGAAGAGAAAATTCAGGAAGAAGTGAATCAGTACTGGGCAAAAGGTTCGGATGCTGGAATAGATCCGTTATCACCACCGCCACACACCACAGGTGCAGCGCTCGACCTCACCTTGAAGAGGATTGGGGGAGAGCCCTTGTGGATGGGCACTATCTTTGATGATGTAACAAAAGAGGCGCACACCGACTTACTTGAAAAAGACACAGAAGAATTTTCATTCACCGAACAAGAGGCTCGAGCAAACAGACGCCTCCTCTATTGGACTATGAAACAAGCAGGGTTTGAGAATAACCCCACTGAGTGGTGGCACTTTTCATATGGTGATCAAATGTGGGGAACATTCAGAAGTGAACCTGCGCGGTACTCAATCCCTAATTAGCAATCGATGCAATTGAGGTGTCAGCACCAGCGAAATATACGGTTGCGAAGATAACCGTGATGCCAAGAACGATAATAAGCCACTGCTCTCGATGAGATACGTTCGTGAAGGGAATAAAGGGAGTTCGCTTGAATGAAGCGGTCTTCTTTTTCTTTGTCATACGTTTGAGCCTACCATGCAATTTGAGGTCGGTGAGCGTAATGCACAAAGAGGTTTGAATAAAATAAAAGACCACCTGCGTATGCAAGCGGTCATTTATTTCATTACCTTGGCGGAGGGGGTGGGATTCGAACCCACGGTCCCGTTTCCGAGACTTCAGTTTTCAAGACTGACGCATTCGACCACTCTGCCACCCCTCCTGTCCTTATGTAATACACCGAAAGAATAATCTCGGCAATTTGTTAAGATGGGGGTATGCGATATCTAGGAATTGATTTTGGGACCAAACGGGTAGGGTTAGCGCTGTCTGATGAGGCGGGCGCTATGGGTTTTCCACACAGTATTGTGCCAAATGACTCCCGTTTACTGGATGAATTGACCGCTCTCATTGAACGCGAGAAGGTGGGCGGGATTGTCATGGGGGAGTCTCGCAACTCAAATGGGGATGATAACGCGGTCATGAAGCCTGCACGAGAACTGGCAAAAGATCTCGAGGCCGCAACGGGACTTCCTGTACACTTTGAGTTCGAGGCGTTCACCACTCAGGAAGCGAGCCGCGACTTTGAGGGTGAACGAAGGACAGGGAAGTTCCTTGTCGATGCTTCTGCCGCCGCCATTATCCTTACCAGCTATCTATCACATAACTAACACCGACATGATTTCAATAGACGAGTTTTCAAAAATAGAAGTGAGTGTTGGTACCGTTAAGACGGCGGAGAAAGTTCCTGAGACCGACAAGCTGCTTCGTCTCACCGTGGATTTTGGTGAGGAAGCAGGACCGAGACAAATTGTGTCTGGTATCAGCATGTATGTCCCTGAACCAGAATGGTTGATTGGAAAACAGTTGGCATTTGTAACAAACCTTGAGCCAAGAACAATCAAAGGGGTTGAATCAAATGGAATGTTGTTTGCGGTGGGGAACGGAGACACCTTCGCGTTCCTTACTCCTCACAAGGAAGTTCCTCCCGGAACAAAAGCACACTAGTGCATTGACCACATGCAGTACACTCGTTAGTGTACGTATGCCCCTATAGCTTAATGGATAAAGCAGGAGACTTCTAAGCTCTTGATCTAGGTTCGATTCCTGGTGGGGGCACAGAATATAACGTACAAAGGCCGAGCGTTTGCTCGGCCTTTGTACTGAAGGGTGGGCGATAGAGGACTCGAACCTCTGACCATCCCGGTGTAAACGGGGCGCTCTACCAACTGAGCTAATCGCCCTTCGTACGGAGAATACCGCACTTTTGAAACTTTTTGAAGTAACCAAGATACGGTATGCTCAGTTCTTATATCATATGTACGAACGATTAGAAGCAACCATCTCCGGCAGAGTCCAAAAAGTAATGTTTAGGGACTTCGCACAACGGAAGGCGCATGGCCTAAAACTCACTGGAATAGTGAGGAATAACGAGGATGGAACCGTGAGTATTATCGCTGAAGGGCCAAAAGAGAACCTGGAACAATACGTCCTCAAGCTCCACCGAGGACCACTACTAGCTAAAGTAGAAGGCGTCGCATATTCCTGGAAACCAGCCACGGGAGAATATGCCTCATTCACACTTTCGTATGACTAACGGACCGTACTCCATTGGGGTCATCATGGACGGGAATAGGCGGTGGGCGAAAGAGCAGGGGGTGTCACCGCTTGAAGGTCGCACAAAAGGACTCGAGACTCTTCGAGAATTGATGGGGTGGTCGAATGCAGCTGGAATCAAAGAGGTGACGATATATGCCTTCTCGACGGAGAACTGGAAGCGAGCACCAGAAGAAGTGAGTCACCTCATGGGACTTATCGAATATGCATTTGAAAACCAGATGAAAGAGGTAATCGAGAAAGGCGTTAAGATTCGCTTCATCGGTGATCGCAGCATGGCTTCTGAAAAGGTACAGAAGGTTATAGAAAAAATAGAGGAGCGGACAAAGGGCGGTACGGCTGGCACCCTCGCCATCGCTTTTTCATACGGGGGACGCCCAGAAATACTCAATGCAGTGAACACGCTGCTTCGGGAGGGAAAGACAGAAGTGACAGATGCGGATTTCGAAAACGCACTATGGACCTCTGGTATGCAAGAACCAGATCTAATTATCCGCACCGGCGGCGAGAAGCGGCTTTCGAACTTTCTCCCATGGCAGAGCGTATACAGTGAGCTGTTTTTCACGGATACAAAGTGGCCCGCATTCTCAAAAGAGGAGTTTGATTCAATGATTGAAGAATTCCGAGGGCGCGAGCGACGGCGTGGAAAGTAGCGTAAACACGCACTTCACAGTAGGGTGGGAGTATGAACATGCCGATTCTCTTTGAGAACGAAGATATGGTTGCGGTACATAAGCCGAGCGGTGTTATGACACACCCTGATGGACGCACCGAAGACGAGACTGCCAGCGACTGGTTCGGTTCTGCATATCCTGAGTCAAAAGACGTGGGGGAAACGCAGCGTCTTCAAGACGGAACAGAGATAACCCGTCCGGGCGTGGTGCATCGTCTCGACCGCGACACGAGTGGTGTCCTTATCTTTGCTAAGACCGCCGAGGCACACGAATACCTAAAGACTGCGTTCCAGGAGCGTCTTGTAAAGAAAACATACCTTGCTGTGACCTATGGAGTGCCAAAAGAACGAAAGGGCACTATCGAATTCTCAATCGGGCGCTCCCGAAAAGACTTCCGGCTCCGCTCAGCTCAACCAAAGGCTAAAGGACAGCTTCGTGACGCTATCACGCACTACCAAGTACTGGCTGACAATGGAACTCACTCGCTCATGAAGGCAATGCCGGAAACGGGGCGAACACACCAGATCCGTGTGCATTTTAAGGCAATACACCACCCAATCGTCTGTGATCCACTCTATGCGCCAGGCCGCCCCTGCGACTTTGGCCTTGGCCGTCTCGGGCTTCATGCGTACTCACTATTGCTACCACTGGTTACTGGTGAGGAGGTCGTTATTACGGCCCCATTGCCTGAGGATTTCAAGAAAGTGGTTGACCAATTCCCAGAAGGAGAGGCACTTATTGCCTCTCTATAAGCCCTGTGGTACAGTTCGGCAACATGGAAAACGTTATTACTCCCGTCAAAACTGACGAGCGCGTAAAGCTTGGTGTTCGACCAGGTGATACCGTTCGCGTGCACCAGAAAATTATGGAGAAGGGCAAGACCCGTCTACAGGTTTTCGAAGGTCTTGTTATCGCTACCAAACACGGAAGCGAGGCAGGAGCTACATTTACCGTACGTGCCACTCTTTCCGGAATCGGTGTTGAGAGGATTTTCCCACTCTTTGCCCCTTTCATTGATAAGATCGAGATCGTTCGCCGATCTAAGGTTCGCCGAGCCAAGCTATACTTCATCCGTGAGAAGGTT
Organism: Patescibacteria group bacterium; assembly: GCA_018823385.1. Taxonomy (GTDB): domain Bacteria; phylum Patescibacteriota; class Minisyncoccia; order Phycocordibacterales; family Phycocordibacteraceae; genus C7867-001. The sequence continues at coordinate 4,907 of JAHJIK010000044.1, forward strand.
GCTCGTGAGGTTCGCCGCCAGCTTCGTAACATGCGCCTCGTAAAGCTTTCAACCGAAGACTTTAAAGAGGAGGAGCCTGTTGTAGAAGAAGTAGTCGAGGAGGTAGAGGTTGTTGAAACTGAAGCTCCTGCGACTGAAGAAGTGGCAGCTGAAGAGGCACCAGCACCTGAAGTTGCTGAAGAAACTCCTGAAGAGAAAAAAGAAGAAGCTGCGTAAGCTAAACGAGAGAATAGAAAAAACCAGGGAAACCTGGTTTTTTCTATTGAAAATTCAGACTGCATTGCGTATAGTTCATATATCGTTGCCAAGTTGGCCGATATAGAGCCCAGGTGGCGGAATTGGTATACGCGCCAGCATGAGGTGCTGGTGTCGCAAGGCGTGCAGGTTCAAGTCCTGTCCTGGGCACTAAATAAATAAACCAAGAGACGCCATAAGCGTCTCTTGGTTTATTTTAGAAACCCCGTAGAGTTGGGATATATGCAAGAAAAGGCGTGGGAAGGGGAGTATCAGTCAAAACGAATGCTTTCACCGAGCAATGTACCGCAGGCCGATGTGGTTCGTTTTGCGAAGTGGCTTAAGAAGCTGAAACGAAAGGAAAACGCCGAGTTTGATTTTGACGGGGTGGCAGTACTTGATCTGGGATCTGGGACCGGGCGGAATGCCTTCTATTTTGCCGAACAGGGCGCGATTGCAACAGGATATGAGATATCTGACACAGCACTTGCCACAGCCTGTTCCTTTGCCCAAAAAGCAGGGCTCGCTATCGACTACCGGAAACAAGACATTGGGGCCGAATACCCGCTACCTGACAGCTCGATAGATGTGGTGCTCGATATCACCTCGTCGAACTCACTTACAGACGCGGCTCGCTCAAATTACCTATCTGAAGTCCATCGAGTGCTACGGTCTGACGGCAACATGCTTGTGCGGGCACTGTCCAAGGAAGGGGACCGCCATGCAAAAGAGCTTGTTGAGAGGTTCCCCGGACCAGACGTCGACACTTACGTTCATCCTGACCTTCACATTACCGAGAAGGTATTCACCAGAGAAACTTTTGAACAAACATACGGAGAACTCTTCACCATCCATACCCTTGATCGTATCGAACACTATGTCACGGTCTCGGGGCGGAAGTACAAGCGACAGTACTGGATTGGATACCTCGGAAAGAAATAGCCAGAAATGCCTTTTTCTGGTACCAATTACATGTGCGACCTCATGGCGACTATGGTGTAACGGTTAACACTGCAGATTGTGGTTCTGCCAATTCGGGTTCGATTCCCGGTAGTCGCCCCAACATGTTCTAGCGGGTCTGAATCGCGTCCCGTGATAAAGTGACTTTATGGAAATAAGCACCTCATTTCCCGACAGCTTTCACAGAGTCACAATCAAAGGTCTTTGTGTAAGAGACGGAAAGATTCTCCTCGTAAAAGAGTCGACTGAACTTAGTGGCAAATGGGAGTTGCCAGGTGGAGGTCTAGATTTTGGCGAAAACATTCGCGCCGGATTCGAAAGAGAGATTCGGGAAGAGATGGGTTTAACGGTCTCAAAAATGTCTAAGAGTCCTGTATACGTGTGGACTCACAAATATGAGCACCAAAGAAACTTGGACTGGTACTACGCATTTGTTGTTGCGTATAGGGTTGAATTTGAAAACTTGGATATCACACCAACACCTGAATGCCAGGAGATTCAATTCTTCTCCGCAGAAGAGCTTGAGGCCTTGAATCTAGGTGGGCAGGTTCAGCATCTTCCGAAGCACTTTAATGCAGCCGATTTCCTTGGTGGGATTGATGGGTAACGTTTTAGGACTGTATGTAAAGTGATGAATTGATTTGATATACTCACACATATGAAAGGATTCTTTGGAGAGTTTAAGAAGTTTGCCCTACGCGGGAATGCACTCGATTTAGCAATCGGAGTGGTAATCGGTGCTGCCTTTACTGCGGTTACCAATTCACTTGTTACCAATGTTCTCACACCTCCAATAGGTCTTCTTCTTGGAGGAATTGATTTTAGTGAGTTTGGCGTAACGCTCGGAGGAGACGCAGTGATTCAATACGGACTATTCCTAGAAGCGGTCATCAACTTCATTATCACTGCGTTTGCACTTTTCTTGCTTGTTAAGTTCATCAACCGAATGGTGCATATTGCTCGTAAAGAAGCTGCAGCAGGGAACACCCCTGAATCTCAGAAACCCCCTGAACTTGTGGTACTTGAGGAGATTCGTGATGCGCTAAAGAAAGACTAGGATGAAGCAGCTCTTTGGTGGTGTCGCGCTTATCTTCATACTTGGTGTGGGAGCGTTTTTGTATAGAAATGTAGTTGAGCGTCCAGGTGCAGTAGTTACCGCTGGAGAGTGTACAAATGAAGCAAAGATTTGCCCGGATGGATCGACAGTAGAACGAGGTGGCCCCGCCTGTGTATTCGCTCAGTGCCCAGCACCGAACGTAGAGAATGAAAAGATTGGAATTGTATACGCAGCACCAGCGGGGTACGACGCAGTTCCAGGAAGTTCTCAGTACGGGACCCCTATCGCCGCATACGTGCAAGAAACACGATCAGGCCAAAACAGTATCCGTATCTCTGAATATCAAATTACAGACGAAACAACTGCTGATGACATCCTCATTACAAATACGGTGTTCGATCCGTCGGGAGAGTCAGCAGAATCGTTAGCAGACTTTTCACTCGTTACCATTAACGGAAAGACGTTCTATTCAGCCCGTATTGAGCGATTCGAAGGATATGTTCGTTCCGTCTATTTCCTCAAACGAGAAACATCAGTACTCCGATTTGATGTTGCAGATGCAGGTGTATCGAACTGGACGGACAGCTCACTAAACGTAGCTGACCTACCAACACATGCAGCACTACTTACGCTGCTTGGAACACTGCAGGTTAAGTAGCAGACTCTTGTTTCTCGAGCATTAGTGAGACCTGTTGAGATAAGAGTTCGTACAGGGCGCACGCCATTTCTTGATCAGCTCCGTACGTTGAGCGTATCTTTGCAATCTGTCCCGTACAGAATTCATCGAACTCAACTTTTGTGGTCAGCGTGTGTCCGTTTAGAAGACGGGTAATTTTGGGCATGCACTTATCAAGCGTCTTGATGAAGCGCGCCTCCGGTGTCGCTAGGGATTCGTACTGTTCAATCTATCGGGAACCCAGGGGAGGGTATTTCCAAACTCAGTCCGTATCCGTTGAAGCGCTGCAGCCTCACGCTCTTCTTTGTCAGCTACTGCAGCTTCGGAGAGTCCGCCAAAGGTGTTGGTGTCTCCTGCGTACGCCTCAACAAGATCGTGCACCAAACTGAATTGAGCGATGAGGCCCACATCAAGATGCGGCGCATGCTTACTTGCAACAGAACATGCAACAAGTCCAAGCATTACCGTGTGATCGGTATCAGATTCAAGTGTTGTGAGGTCTGGCCAATGTGTAACTCGATTGATTGCTGCAAAACGGAAGGCAAGTGCACCTAAGTCAGTACAGGCTTTTGCGATTTCAGGATTCATACCCTAAGGGTACTGTTTTATTCCAAAGCAAGCAAAGCTGCCATTGCGGCAATACCGACAAGAATAGCGAGGAATTGAACGATTGAATGCTGCACTCGTTTTGTCTTGTGTAGCTCAGGGATGAGATCTGACATTGCTATATACACAAAGCCTCCTGCTGCGAAGGGAAGTAGGTAGGTGGTGAATTGCTCACTCGCAGAACCAAGGAAGAATGCCAGTACCGCACCTGCAACTGCGAGTAGGGCTGAGAGGAAGTTGAGCCAGAGTGCTCGCATCTTTGTGTAGCCTGAGTGAATCAATACGCCGAAGTCACCAATCTCTTGTGGAATTTCGTGGAGAATGACCGCAATTGTGGTCGCAATACCAACCGGCACACTTACAAGGTATGCGGCGCCAATGATGATTCCGTCGATCAAGTTGTGTACACCATCAGAAACCAAAACCAACTTACCAACAGGATGTGTTGCGTCTTCAGATTCCTCAAACCCGTGATGGTGGTGCCAGTGTAGAGTCTTCTCCAAAAGGAAAAAGAGGAGAATTCCTGCAAGGATACTCATTGATATCGTGAAGGCATCTCCTGACTCATATGCTTCCGGGATAAGGTGTAAGAAGGCGTCGCCGAGAAGGGCTCCAACAGCAAGGCTTACAAGTGCAAAGACTGATGAGTGCAATAGTCGGTCACTCCACGAAAGGGTAATGATACCGATGAGGGATATAAGACTAATGGCTCCAACACTAAGTAAGGAATATATAAAGGCGGTAGTCATACGCCCACGATACGCGCCATAGATTTATTTGCAAGTTACTTGCATGTGGAAAAACAGAACAACTCGCGTATGATAC
>JAHJIK010000045.1 GCA_018823385.1 Patescibacteria group bacterium
CAGTTGCTCTACCAACTGAGCTATAGGCGGATACGTGAGAATAGTATAAGATTTTGAACGTGCTATCAAGTGCGCTGTGCGAAATATGCCGAGGTGGCGAAATGGTAGACGCGCCTGCCTTAGGAGCAGGTCCCTTCGGGGGTGGAGGTTCAAGTCCTCTCCTCGGCACTTGACAAAGTCATAATATTTGGCTTATTATATATTTAGAAGGACATTGACATCAGTGTCCATACATCCACACCTAGCCATCGAAAGGGCTCATCATGCTACATCGTCTTATGTGGCCGGCTGAATTTCTGACCGGTTATGCATTGAGCCAGTTCGCTGACTCAGACTTTTTTGTGACCGACTGCAAGGAAGGTCAAGGGAAAGCAATCGTCACGAATGGCGGAAGCTTCGTTAAACTCATCATGGCGTTCGAGGGCAGGCATTACAACCACCCTGATCTGCCAGGGTACGATCCCTCGTACCCAAGATGGGAAGTTCTCGACAACGACCCGAGCAAGCCTGACAGTTTCTACGAAACCCGTCATCGCCTGTTAAGTGAGTTCGGTACACATTGGATCGGCATCCCAGGTCAACGAAAGCTGCTTTCATACCATCAGGAATGGTTGGAGCTCTCTAGCGACGAGATCCATTATCCTGACGGAATTCGGAAACGAATAGAAGAAACACAAATATTCATCGTCAACGACTTCCCGTATGTCGTTCAAGATGAAAGCTTCTACACAAAGGATGGGCTGCCTATCAAGGTTACCTATCTCCTCACGCTACGGATTAACAATCCGTACATCGCTCTGTTCGATACGAGCGATTGGCTTAAGCAAGCCGAAAGCTACGCCAGCAGAGCTGCTCGCAGCTTCCTCGGATCCTTTAGCTGGCGAGAGCTTCTCTCAGAAACCAATGAAGAAGATGACAAAAAGAGGATGCGGGAAAACTTCTCACATCCAATTGAGTCATTGAATACAAAACTTCTGAGCGGGTCCAACGTCACCGAACCTGTCGGAATGAAACGGAAGATTGGCGTTACTGTAACTGGCGCCGAACTTCTGTCCATTGAACTCACGGGAGCTACAGCTGAGAGAAACGAGGAGACTACCCTGCTAGTCTTCCGGTCCGAAGAAGAGGCTCTGGCGAGAATTAATGCAGCTGAAGCAGAAAAGAGAGAAATTGAACTTCTCGCTGAAGCTAATGCCACACGAGTGCGACTCGACGCTGAAGCAATCGCCCACAAGACAATGGTCGAAGGGGACGCGACAGCAAATGCGTTGGAGGCCAAACTCAAGGCTCAAAACACTGCACCTGAACTCGCCGAAGCGAACCTGAAGTACGATGCCTATGCAACCGCAACTAATCTGAACGTCATTGATGTCGGAGAAGGTGCGTCGAAGAAGGTAGCTGAAGTCGCAAAAGAGTTGCTGAGACCAAAAGAATAGGAGGAGGGTATGCGTACCAAGTTACTTATATCTACTGCCCTCTTGCTGTTCTTGGTCTTGTGGGTGGTGGTGTACTTTGTACCCCTCTACCCTCCAGCGACTGAGCTCGTCAAGATGGTGACAGCATTCGTACACGAGTTTCTAGTGCGTCTGCTTATCTCTCTGGCACTTCTCTGGCTTGCAATAGTCTTTGGTGCACTGCTGTTCGCAGGCATCGCGACAGCGTTCAAAAAATTCAAGTCTAGAAAGAACAAACCTCCTGGCGAAACAGACAAAGACAAGGAGGATCACCACGAACATGACGAACCTCACCAGGACGAACACCATGACACCCACACCAAACATGAAAGCCATCACGGTGGCGGCCATGGCGGGCATCATGGACTAGGACCACTTGAGACGACAATTGTCAGCTTCGCTGGTGTGATTATCTTCATCTGGTTTGTTCCTGTTGCTGGTAATTGGTTTGACGGCACGGTCGACAGGAACTTCAGAGCTTCCTCCAAGGAGACTCAAGAGCGTGCTGCCGATACTCAACCAACGCCGATCCAGGTCCCGGGCCCTTTCAAAGGGATTAAGATACCTGCGGACTGCGCTTCAGCCATCAAGATTAACCGTTTTGATGACGGCGAGACCGTGTACAAGATCTTCTACGAGGGTGACACCTACAAGAAGATCGAAAACGGGATCGTGAAGTTCAGCTATACGGCACCATGTGAGTCGAACACATTGACTGACAAGGCGACGTTAACTGGCTACTATTACTTCTGGTCGGGGACGGGTACAACCGAAACCATCGACTACAAGTGGGTGAAATAAGGACACTGATGAAGGGGCCCGGCTGCGCAAGCATCCGGGCCCTCTTTCTATTTAGGTACTGTAATACCAAACATGCCCGCAAGTAGGGCTATAATCGCCTGTGCGCCGAATATAATAGTGAGACCGATGATTCCCCATATCATGTGCTTTTGGCCCACAGAGCGCTTCTCAGCGTCTGCTGAGTTACGTATAAACTCAACGACACCCCAAACAAATACCACAAAGGCAGCAAGGGCAAGAAGCGTAATCATTGGATTAACAATTTCCGTCCTCACCTTTCCCAAAAAGTTGTTTACTTCATTCATACAATCATTCTACTACGGAAGTGGGATGTCATACGTGACTCCCCCAATAAAGTAGGTGTAGAGATACCAGATGCCAGACACGACCACAAACGAAACGAGTGCGTACGCAAGCAATACTTTCGCTGCTTCTTTTCGCTCCTCATTGTATGCGCCTTCGATATAGTACTGAAAGAGACCCCACACAAAGACAACAAGTGAGAGTGTAAACAACGCAGGGACGATAAATGTATTTATCGATTGCGTGAGAATTCCGAGTACTGAGTTCATATCAGTATGGTAGCAGAAAACCGCCCTTGCAGGCGGTTTTCAGGAGTGGAGAATTTAGTTAGAACGAGGAGCTGTTGGATAGTCCGGAACCGCCTCATTAAGACGAACCGTTCCAACAAGGATGTTCACCAAGCCCCACACTGACACCATGATGAAGAATCCGATAAGTCCGTAGAGCATAAGGTTCTTTCCTGCATCACGCTTCTCTTCATCCTGTCCTCCCTGTACGAAGTACTGGAATACACCCCAGATGAATACGATGAATGCGAGAGCGAATACCACCGGTACTGCTACGTTGTTGATAAGGTTGATGACCAAGCTTCCAAGGTCTTCAACACTGTTCACACGAGTTTGCGCTGCCGCTAGAAGCGGAAGTACAAACGCGGTGGCTGCATAGGCGAACTTTTTCATAGTGAATGCAATGTAAGGGCTAGTAGGTTACCTCTATAGAATATGCCGTAATGGCTCAACGTCAATACGAGAGAACTGAGAGTGTGGAAAAACCATGCTCGTATTTCCGAAGGTTGGAAGCTTTGGTTTTGTGTTGCTGTTCTCAAAACCGAGGGTATTGGTAAGAAGATTAACGATACCCCAGACCGATACCATAATCACAAAACCGATGATTGCCCACATAACCATTTTTCGGCCTGTCGACCGCTTCTCCTCATCAGCACCTCCAGCAATAAAGTACTGGAATACACCCCAGATGAATACGAGGAGTGCGAGAGCGAATATGAGTGGTACAAGTACATCAACAAATGAGGTAAGTGCCTGTACGATTTCAGTTGGTTTTGTAAGGTTAAAGTTCATACAGTAAAAGTATCAGCTGGTAATTTCACCGCAACAGGTTATACACCGAGCGTTGAAAGTAGTAATCGCACGAATCCCCACACACCAAACAACACAACAAGCCCAATTACACCCCAAAACGCATGTTGTTTGCCCTGCTCTCTTGCCTCTTCACTTGAGCTGAAGAAGAATCGAACCATACCGATCATAAAGAACAGAAATGCGAGCGCGTACATAAGTGGAAGCACTGCCGTATCTACAAACGGAACAATCGTACTGTCCACAATCTCTCTGAACGTTACCGCTCGCACAATGAGGGGCGTTGCAGCTATGAGGACGAGTGCAGCAATGACTTTCATATTAGGTACCAAGAGCAGCTCCGGTTGCCTGAATAAAGAGAGCGATTGCTTTAGCGCCCAGAAGGATAAGTCCACCAATGATAGTCCAGACGAGTGCGGAGCGTGCTGCAACTAACTTTTCATCTTTTCCTTGCGCCATCACGAAAAGGAATCCAACGTACACAATCATAAGCGTAAGGAAGATAAATCCTATGTTCACTACGATGTCGAGAAAGGCTAGAAGTAATTTATCGAGTGAATCAATATCTTTAAGTGGGTTTACAAGCTTCGTTGAGCCGCCAGAGTTTGGCACCGGATAACTAGTGTCGCCTGGAGCACTCTGCGCAAATGCAGTGCCGCCAAGAAGAGTAGTCGCTAGCAGCAAACCAAATATTCGAACAGACGGTAGTAGATTAGAGAGCTTCATTGAGTGATTGGTCGGCAGTACTTAGGGCACTTTGCACATCCATACGGCCTGTCGTTATATTCCCTATCATAGTGCCGAAAATAGCATCGGTCTCCTTGGGTGATGGGGATAGCCATCCTTTAGCTATGAGTGCTTCTGGGTAGAAGACGGCACCGTATTTATCATCCGTTGCGGCCTGGAGCAGGCTTCGTTGTGCTGGTGCCATGTAGAGCGCACGTGCCAAATCCTTTCCGTATCCGTTAAGCACGAGTTCAGATGCCGCAGCGAATGCTCCTGACTTATTTCCTGACGCCTTCGGAACGGCAAACGCATATGCAAGCGCGTAGTTAGTTCTCACCTGCACAGTACCTGGCTGCGGAATGCGTGCCATATCAAAATCAAGGTTTGGGTTAGCTGCTTTTAGTTCCGGAAGCTCTGATGCAAAGCCCACGTAGAGTGCAACATCACCAGACAGGAATGCTTGGCGAGACTCAGGCATTGATCGGTTCCATGAATACAGTGTCTTTGCCGGGTCTGCGAACTGCGTATAGAAGTTAATGGCTGATGCCACTGAGGTTCCACTCCCCCCACCCTGATTGAGCGTTGAGCGAAGGCCGCTTGTTGTGTATTCAGAAATGTTTGACCCTGACTGGAGGAGGAAGAGTGAGATGATGGCTCGCGCATTGGTAACGTTTCCATATTCACCAAAACCAATAAGGCTACGCGCGATGCCGCCGTCCTGTGTTCGTTCAGTGAATCGTGTCGCAAGACCAGTAACGGCTTCCCACGTTCTTGGTGCCTCTGCCACCCCGTTTGTTGCCATCAACGGACGGTTGTAATAGAGCACGAGCGGATCTACGACAATTGGTAGTCCATAAGTCCCGTTTGACGTTAGATACAGTTCTGTAATTGGAAGGAACGAATCGCGATAGGTACGTTCATCAATTGATTCAAACGGAATAACATCCAACTTGTTCCGTTGGCTGAGAATTTCTTCCTGAGAGATAAGAAGCATGTCAGGACCTTCCCCTGCAGCAATGGCTTCTGCTAGATCAATGCCAAACGTCGCCTCTGATTTTTGTACGTAGGTAATATCACCGTATCGCTTATCAAAACTCTTCAGCTCTCCCAACGCATCATTAACAGGATCTGCAGACACCGTCCCCCAAATTTCAACTGCACCAATTGGTGTCTTTCCTCCCACCATTCCATTGAAGGTTGCAAACAGATATAGACCAACAAGACCAAGCACCGCAAAGACTGCGATGACGATTATCTGAAAGGGTTTTGCGTTAAGAATATCCATACTTAGGGTGCGGTAAAGACAAGTGAGTAATGATGCGGACCTCCACGGAATCCTTTCACCTTATGAAAACCAGCGGTAATGAACAAACTCTCGGCTGCAGCTTCAGCAACCACCTGATCAGGTGGCGGGCCCATACCGTCATATGCACCTGCCCAATCAATAACGAGAAGTCGTCCACCCGTTTTGAGAACTCGTTTAATTTCTTTGATAGCGTTTTCACGATGCTCAAGCTGGAAGAGCGCGTTTGAAAGGATGACGGCATCAAGCGAATCATCTTTAAGTTTGGAGCCACCCGGCTTCTCAAAGTTTCCCCACACTGTTTCGATATTCTTGATACCACGAGACTCACACACATTTGTAATGTGTGTGAGTACATCTTCTTGAATATCCAGTGCGTATATCGTTCCAGTGTCACCAACAATTGGAGAGGCACAAACGGCATAGTGTCCGGAGCCGGCCCCAAAGTCACCCACCTTCATTCCCTCTCGAATACCGAGTTGAAGCACATTCGCCTGTGGGTCACAGAATTGCATAGTAGATATAGGGTACCACGCGGTAGCGCGTCGTGATGCAGGTAATTAACAGAAACTACCAGCTCAGAGTTCCTCCAGTCTTGTATTCTGTTACGCGTGTCTCAAAGAAGTTCTTCTCTTTGTTGAGGTCGATAGCTTCTGACATCCATGGGAATGGGTTTTCAGCGTTGTACTGAGCTGGAAGTCCAACACGAGCAAGACGACGATCAGCAATATGCTCGATGTACTGCTTGAAGCCATCAGCGTTCATTCCAAAGATTCCGCGCGGGAATACTTCTGTTGCAAAGGTGTACTCAAGCTTTACCGCCCTATCCACCAAGTCAATGATGCGCTGCTGGAACTCTGGAGTCCACAGCTCTGGCTGCTCTTCCTTAATAGTATTGATGAGGTTCACACCGAAGTTTAGGTGCTGTGACTCGTCACGCATGATGTACTGAATCTGCTCTGCTGATCCAGTTAGCTTGTTCTGGCGCTGGAAGCCGAACATAACGGCAAATGAAGAGTAGAAGAAGATTCCTTCCATGATGAGTGAGAACACACAAAGGTTCTCAAGGAAGAGCTGATCGTTCTCGAGCGTGCCGGTCTTGAAACTTGGATCAAAGATACCTTCGTTAAGAGAGAGGATAAGGTTGTCTTTCTGGTAGATAGCATCAATCTCACGGTACATGTTGAAGATCTTGCTCTCATCCATACCAAGAGACTCCACAATGTACTGGTATGCATGGGTGTGAATCGCCTCTTCATATCCCTGACGAAGCAGATACATACGGCACTCAGGGCTCGTAATGTGCTTATAGATTGCTAGCACCACATTGTTTGCGGCAATTGAGTCGGCAGTCGTGAAGAACCCAAGCACGGTCTCAAAGGCCTTTCGTTCGTCTGGAGTGAGAACGGTAGTACTCTTCCACTGCTCAATGTCGCGCTGCATTGAGATTTCTGTTGGCAACCAGTGGTTTGCGTTACCTGCAAGATACGCTTCCCATGCGAACATGTGGCGCATTGGGTAGAGCTGCATCACGTCAGCATCCTTTCCATTGATGATACGGCGGCTATTAATGTCTACAGCTGAGGCTCCTTTTGCAATTGGCATATATACAGTTCAATTAACCCTGACAAGATTCACACAACCCTACTTCGTCTCCTGCAGCTACTCGTGCAAGCTGTGCTGCTAGCTTTTCGGCTTCTGCCTGCTTCTCAGCAAGACTCTGCATAGGGGCGCTCGCAAACCCGGCAACATGTGCTGATGGCTGCGCTGGCGCTACGGGTGCTGGAGCAGGTGCTGGGGCTGGTGCTGCAGCAACGTGTGCTGACGGTGCTGAGCTTGTTCGTGTGTGTGTTGAACCAAACTCTGATGCTGACACTGTTGCCTTCTCTACCTGAGAGGCACCTAGTGAACGGAGGTAGTAGGTGGTTTTAAGACCCAACTTCCATGCGTAGAAGTAAATCTCAGAAAGCTCGCGACCTGATGTTCCGTTATAGAAGATGTTTAGTGACTGAGACTGGTCAATCCACTTTCCACGTCGTGCAGCAGCTTCAATAATCCAACGTGCATCAATCTCAAATACTTCTTTGTATCTAGCACGAATCTCTGCAGGAATCTGGTGGATGTCCTGGATGCTTCCTCCGGCAAATTTAATCTTGTTAAGGATATCTGCATTCCAGAGATTCTGTTTCTTTAGTGCCTGAACAAGGTACTTGTTGATAACGG
>JAHJIK010000046.1 GCA_018823385.1 Patescibacteria group bacterium
GATACAAGGACAGCGTACTCACACTTCTTTTCAGTGCGATCCTTATCGAGTTCTCGTAAGAAATCTTCATTCTTCTTCTTGGTAGCAGTTTCGTCACCCTCGTTCTTCATCTCGAACATGATTGAAATAAGCTCATTTCCAGATTCATCTGTCTCACGATAAATGTAGTCACCCTTACTACCGCTTGCTGAATCATTATCTTTTTCGAAATATGCGTTCTGAAATCCAGTTGCACGAAGTTTGTTGAATTCAGTTTCGCAGTGTTGCTCGAGTGTTTCTCCAACCATTTTAGTTGAGAGCTTGGTCTTCATATCCTTACGAAGAGCAATTTCCTCATCTTTCATTTTAATGATGTCGTCCTTCGTCTTGAGTTCAGTTGCGTATTTCTCTTTCAGAGCTGTCTCGTGCAGCTGCTTCTCCGTATCCTTATTCCTGAGTTCACTCGCGAGTTCGTCTCTTTCCTTTTCAATTTTATTTACCGCTTCTGTGACAGCTAGTTTCATCTCAAGATCTGCGGTGTTTATCTTCGATTTCACCTCAGCCAACTCTGCCTCTTTCCTTGCTTCAAGCTCTGCTAGTTCGCGATCTTTGTTTGCTTTCAACTGAACTAGTTCAGCATCCTTCTTTGCAAGATCTGACTGCAGGCTGCCCTTAAGGTTTGCCTCGGCTAATTTAATTGCATTTTCCTTATCTTTCTCAAACAATTCCGCCCGATCGTGAAGCTCTTTTTCAAACTCATGGGTACGTACTTGACCAAGAATATCTGCGTATCCTGCTTCATCAATTTTGAAAGCCTTTTTGCAACTTGGGCAGATGATTTCATTCATTTAGGCCATTGTACTCCTCCAAAGCTATTCGTAAAAATGACCTGCCTCAGTAGGTCTCTGGTAGCAACATTTAATCAATTAACGTGAACGTATATACGCTTCTCTCTGGTTTTTGCTGCTTCTGCTAGGGCGGTTGATATCTCTGGCAAATGCAGACGTATCATCTCGTTTGGGATATGCATAGTGTCGTACCCGTTCTTATGGGAATAGTATCCCCTCTCGAGGTCAGCGAGAATCTGCTTTGGACTCGTAAGGTGCTGTATACCATCCACCTCAATATTTATCTTTGCCTTAGGCAAAGCGAGATCGATGGTTTTAAAACCATCATGCAACTCCTTATAAACCATGATTCCCTGCTCTTCTAATGCGTCTTTCAAGGCCAGAGCTTCTTTGGTAGGAACATTATTCTTAGAAACGACGTGAAGCATACTTTACCTACTAAGTTCAATAACCTTAACCATGTCGTCCAGCACTTCCTGACGATGATTTATCCAGTGCTGCGACCATACGCGATATATTTTCCATCCGAGCCTTTCAAGTATTTCCTGTCGGAGTCGATCGCGAATACGAGCTGATTTTGAAGAGTGGTATGCCGCGCCATCACATTCAATACCCAAGATATATTCTCTTTCGTTCGTGGGACTAATAATTGCAAGATCAATTGAGAATCCTGCTGCCCCAACCTGTCCTTGCACCTGATAGCCCAGTCCCTGAAGTGCAGCCTTAACACTGACCTCAAAATCACTATCCGCATCAGCGTCTTGGATATGAGCAATCTTTGAAGCTTCAAGCACCGATCTGCCTTTCTCCGCAAACTCTAGATATTTCTGAAGAAGAACGCCGCCACGTGCCTGCTCCCCGGGACTAATCTCATGGAACTTGATAGAAGCCACGAGCGTAATATTTTCCTTTGCGCGGGTTACGGCCACGTTCAAGCGACGTTCGCCGCCCTTAGAGTTCAATGGTCCAAATCTGTTGTAGACATTCCCGTTTCCGTCGCGACCGTATCCAACAGAGAGAATGATATGGTCTCGCTCATCGCCCTGAACCGATTCAAGGTTGCGAATAAAGAATGAACTATCCTCGTTGTTAGCGTTTCGAGAATCTGCAGTTTCATCGAGCCTCTCTGAGAGATGTGGGTGGGACTTTATTTGCTCCTTAACCGCTTCACGAATCGCTTCCTCTTGAGTCTTGCTAAACGCGATAACACCGAGCGACGAAGTATTTGATTCGACGTGCTTCGCGCATAACTCAGCAACCCGTTTTGCCTCAATAAGGTTTACGCGTTCATGGAAAATGCCTTCCTCTACATAATCAAATTTGACGGCATCATAATCTCGCGGAGACGGGAATATGGTCAGGTTCTTGTAGATATGAGCATTGGAGAAGGCGATGAGATCCGAGTGCTTACTGCGGTAGTGATAGGTCAGATACTTATCTGCTCCAGGCAGCACAGTTATTGCGGCTTGAAGGATACTCTCATAGCCAATGTTCTCTATCTCTTCTTCCTCGTCTTCGTCTGTGGACGTATCAAAGAACGACGTAGGCGGAAGCTGATGTTCGTCGCCGATAATAATTACCTGTTTCGCGCGGGATATGGAGCCAAGAGCGTTTTCAATTCTCATCTGTGAAGCCTCGTCAAAGATCACTACGTCGAATTCTGCTGTCCCGAAAGGTATATATGAGCTTAGGGTAAGAGGACTCATCATCCAGCAGGGCTTGTAACTCAACAGATGTGAGGCATTTTCCTGGACCAATTTACGGATAGGAATGTGGCGTTTTATTTTCTGGCTCTCGTTCAAAAGAGTACGTTCAGCTTGTCCACCATATCCCATGGCCAGTTTGATGGAGGGATAGACGTTGGAGAGAACGCGATATTGATTTGCCTCAAACACTCCTCGTTCAAGGGTACGGAACTCTGCTACGCACCGTTCGTAATCGGTAACATTAAAGTTTTTCAATACTTCATCCTCGATATAAATATCTGCAAGAACACTGTTGAGATAAGACCATACAAAAACCTCACCAAAATCAGATCTTACGTCGTACTCACGTAATGAGTCGATAAACCAGCCCATTTTGTATTCCTCAAGCTGGGAAGAGATGCGCTGATATTTCATCCACTTCTCTAGACCATCAGTATCAGCAACCATCTTCGAGACATATTCGGAGAAGGCCGGAAGTTCCACCTCTTCGATGGAGGTAAGGGCATCAGGGTTATTCATTATCCGACCGATTTCTTCCTTAAGAAGCGTGTATTTGTTCTGCCATGTCTTCCACGTATCGACATTGGAAGCAAAAGACTTTAATTGTGCATAAAACTCCTCTCGACCTAGTGAGTGATCGACGATTATCCTACTAAGTCGGGAAAGCTGCTCCTTCTGAGCCTCTAGAAGACTCTTCTTTGTGAGCAACTCCTCAATTGAGGTAAACCCAGTATGTTTCTCATAATCCTCATCAATGAGCTGTCCACAAATCTCACTTAATTTGTTAAGGGTTGAGATGTCCGCTTCAATCTCCGCAATAGACTTAGGCTGTGCGGTAGCAGAAATGTATTCGGTCGCTGATTCCAGCGCAGACAAAAGCTGTTTGGTCTCCCCTACTATCTTTGTAGTGGTTTTAAGGAAGTCAGCAATCAGGGTCTGATCTATTAAATGCTCCTGCTCAGTCAAGGTATTCAACTTGAATGCTTCAGTGGAAACCTCTTCAAATTTCACAACAATCTCCTTAAATGAATCTAACGAGTCGATATCCGTAAACATGGTCTTGAGATCAGCTGCAACCTTATCAAGATTCAGGTTCTCCAGATACTGGATAAGCTTGTTTACACCATCAACCAGCACTTCGGTACTGATTAATTTTACTGAATCGTCCTGACCGTGCTTCTCTACAAACTCATTCATCAATTTTGAGAACTTATTCTCAAGTCTGAGTGCGTCGGATGCCGCAGATACGATTTCGCTGTACTGCTTATGGTTTTGAGGTCTTTGAGTAATACACCATTTTGATACCTCCAATTTGTCCTTCTTGTACGAAGGATGGAAAACTCTTAGGAAGGAAGAGTATTTCGTTGCAAACCGCTCTTCGATTTCCCATAGTAGTTGTTCTGGTAATTCTCTCGCGGAAATAGACCATTCATTTAGAGTGGCCTTGGTCAAAGCAAGCCGATCGCATATTGATTTGATCTCCTGCAAATCTTCCTTAATCTTGTACAGAGACACACGCTCATCCCACCCTTTCAAACGCTGTATAAGCGGGTCAATAGAGAAAATACCTCCATATTCCTTAAGCTTTGAAACGCTCGTCGCTGAAAGTATTTCAGAATACTTGTTTTTCTTAAGTAAGCTTTCAACCGTTGGGGTAGTGTCTTGAAGAAGCGAAATAGATACCTTTGTCGCTCGAAGAGCATCAGTGGTAAGAGACTCTGCGATCCATAAACGCTTGACCTTGAGAGTCTTCCAGGCTGATGGGACTTTATATTTATTGTCTACTCCGAGCTTCTCGTACTCGCCAAGCAAGGCGAGAATATTCGTTACTTGGTTGGCTTCTAAAGATAAGTTCTTTGCATTTACTTTCTCAGTACGAATAAGACGTTCTTCAACTAGGCCCTCCAAGTCCATAGTTTCTGCAAATGCGAGTAACTCTTGAATTTCAAGAATTGTTGCAGGATCGCCAAATACGTTTTCCTTCAACTCAGGGAACGCAGATACAAGGGTTGATAGCTCCTTCAATTTTGCAAATAGTCGAGCGCTAAAGTCTGGCGAAAAAGTCTGTTGTTTAAGACTCTTCCAGTGATTCGTTTCATCAAAAATAACCTCTTTGTATAGAGACAGTTCTGAAAGAATAGAAATCAACTTCTGATATTGTGGGTAGTTAAGATCACCCGTTTCTGTTGATTTCCAGGGCAATACTAGACTTTCTGCCCTAGGGGCAACTCGCGCAAGTTCGCCATGTATCCAGTAGATACTCTTCTCTAGTGGCTCGATTATGGACGTTAGAGATTCAAAGTAGGTTCTAAGCGTATCTATTCTTGCTGTTCTCTCGGCAAGCTTTCGGCTTAATGAGTTATTGCGATTAGATTCGATAGCAGTAAGAACTCTATTTCTTGATTCAATAATAGATTTAGCGAAGTTCTTCTTATCCGATGAGTGTTGGAAAAGCGGGAGGCAAAGATCAGTAATATCAGCTCCCTTTGTTTGTAGGCGGTTATATACGACGTCGAGTGCAACCTGCTTTTCACATACAAAAAGGACTTTCTTCCCACGCGCTAATAGGCTTGCAATTAGGTTTGCAATGGTCTGACTTTTTCCAGTTCCCGGCGGCCCATGAATAATGAGGTGTTTACCCTTTACCGCCGTTTGAATTGCACGTAGCTGGCTTTCATCGGCGTCGAGAATCGTGTAATCCTCTTCAGCGCTGAGAAATGTATCGATACTCTCCTCTTCTTCAAGATCTGAAGTATCGCCTGTTTGATTCAACTGGCCACTTCCGCAAAGACTTGATACGAACTCGTGTCCATAAATTTCTTCCTCATTGCGCGTTAGGTCTTCATATATTTGCTGCCCATGAAAAGTGTACTGTCCTAAACGAATACGCAAAGATGTTTTACACTCAATTCCCTTTTCCTCCTTAAAGAGCTTGGCGTACTTTGCAAGGATTTTCTCAATCTCCTCCCACCTCATTTCCTCAAAGGATTCAGGGAGGTCTTTAGGAAGATTCAATTCTAGCTCCTGCTGTATAAAAAGATTTAAGACTGGGTTTATCTGAATATCGTATTGCTCAGTATTTACTGAAAGAATGCTCTTCTTCTGTGGTGTCCTTTGATTTAAAATCTCAATCGGAATAAGCAGAAGTGGAGCTTCATAATCTGCTTCCTTTATTGCCTTAGAAGATCCGCGCCCTGCAAGCTGTTCTTTCCATTGAAGCTCCCCCACCGAAAGGAAGAGTGTATGTAGTCCATGTGAGTCAAAGTTATTCTTGGCTTGGAGACGAAGCTTATCGAGAAGCGTTACAAGCTTCTTTCCTTTTACGTTAGTTTCTGGGAGATCGGATTCCAGCTCCTCTTCATCCCTATCGTTCTCTTCGGGACTTTTATCTTGTTTGAGAATTTCCTTGTGAGAAAGTTCAAGGGTGAACTCTGAAATCTGACCAAAGACTTCCTCGCATTCGTTGAGAGAGACCTCGAATTCGACGGATGGTGCGCTCTTGGGAAACTTAAGTAGGCGATTCCTTCTACTAAAATCTATGGCTTTCTTTTGGTAGTAGTTAAGCGTCTTAAGCCCTTTACTCCTCGGAGTGGATTCTTCGTTTTTATCCTTTATTTTCTTAGTGGTAGCGCCGGGCATAATTAGGAATTTTCTAAGGGATGTCCGGGTTGTTCTTATTATGAAGTTTAACAGACAATGAGGTTAGAAATTCATAATGCTGTTGAAATAGGCTTATAATTCTTGTATGCCCAAGAAACGCATCGTCATGCTTAGAGACCTGACTCTCCATACCCGCGCAGGCCAGCCTACAGCGAGTTTTGCCCGTGCTGAAGAGAAAGCAATTTCTGAGAACAAGCCGGGACGTGTTTACGGCAAGCTTCCTAAACCAAAGCCAGAGGACATAGATAGTAAGAAATACACGGTTAAGATCCCTATTACCCTTCCGCCGGATCTAATGGCACAGGTGGAGAGAGGAGAAGTAGAACTGGCCTTTCCTAAAGAAGGTTTGCCTATATATGCCAGAAAAGACACACAGGAATACATGCAGAATATGAATCGTAAGGAGCGACGACGCCAGCAATTCAAAAAGCACGGCACGAAGACTTGGCGACCAAAGAAGTAGTGCTATACTGCAAACACAATTGAATATACAAGTGGTGCCGTACACATGTCCCGCCCACTTCGTTGAGAGAGCCTGAATTTGTCAGCATAGCTGATTAGTTGAGACTTCCCTGCGAAGTGGGCTTTCTCGTTATCTACCCAATAAGTAACGAGTATGAACAAAGAAATAAACATAGTGTACGTGCCGGTAAGTGATTTGAAGCCTGCCGAATACAACCCTCGCAAGATCTCCAAGGAATCACTTACTCAGCTTAAGGAGAGTATCTCTCGCTTCGAGCTGGTAGATCCTGTAATCGTGAACGGTGCTCCGAAGCGCAAGAACATCGTCATTGGTGGCCATATGCGCCTTCGTGCCGCCAAGGAATTGGGACACAAGACTGTACCAGTCGTGTACGTCCAGATTCCAAGTCTGAAGAAAGAACAGGAACTGAACCTTCGCCTTAACCGGAACACCGGAGAATGGGACTTCGAGAAATTGAAGTTCTTCGAGATGGACTTCCTGTCTGGCGTTGGCTTTAGCGACATCGACCTCTCAAATGTGTGGACGGAGAACTTGGAGACTGAGAATGATGAGTTCGATGAAGAGAAGGAACTTAAGCAGATCAAGGAACCAAAGACTAAGATTGGAGACCTCATTCAGCTTGGTGGCCATCGTCTTATTTGCGGGAGTTCGACTGACCCAAAGGTACTCGGTCGCCTCTTCGGAGAGGAACGCGCTTCGATGATATACAGCGATCCGCCGTACAACATCAACATCGACTACAACGGTGGTATCGGTGGAAAACAGAACTATGGCGGAAATGTCCTCGATACCCGCACTGATAGTGAGTACAAGGAATTCATTGCGAAGACTATGATCGCTGCCCTTTCGGTAGCGAAGCCGGATACGCATGTCTTCTACTGGTGCGACCAGATCTACATCGGGCTCATGCAGGAGCTGTATCGCGAACTCGGCATAGCGAATAAGCGCGTATGTCTCTGGCTCAAGAACTCGCAGAATCCGGTGCCGTCTGTGGCGTTCAATAAGTGTTACGAACCCTGCGTCTACGGGTTACGTGGTAAGCCTTACATCGCCAAGAGCATTCAGAACCTTAACGAGGTACTGAACAAGGAAATTACGACCGGCAACAACCTCATTGAGGAAACGCTCGACCATCTTGACGTGTGGCTCGTGAAGCGGCTTTCAGGAAAAGACTACGAGCACGCGACCTCAAAGCCGCCGAAGCTCCACGAGAAGGCTATTCGTCGCTGTACGAAGCCTGGCGAGATCATACTCGATAGCTTCTCCGGCTCGGGTAGCACCATGATCGCAGCCGAGCAGTTGAAGCGGCGTGTCTACGCTGTAGAGCTTGAGCCTGCCTTCTGCGATCTTGCCATTAAGCGATACGAGAAGCTTACGGGAAACAAGGCAAAGGTAACCGGAAACGCGCATGAAAAAGAATAAGGTCAAAGACGCGTTCTTAGATCATCTCCGCAAAGTCCCTATCGTGCAGGTTGCTTGCGAGAAAGTGGGCGTATCGCGCAACAGCGTCTATCGCTGGAAGAACGAAGACGCAGAGTTCCGTAAGGCTATGGAAACGGCTCTAGGGGAAGGCGAAGAGTTGATCAACGATATGAGCGAGAGCCAGCTCATTAGCATGATCCGCGATAAGAACTGGAACGCCATCTCCTTCTGGCTCCGTAAGCGCAGTCCGAAATTCAAAGACCGTATTGAAGTGCAGGTCGCTCCCACCCAAGAGGAACTCACTCCAGAACAAGAAGAAACCGTGCGTGAAGCACTCCGTCTCGCGTCTATGGATTCGATTACCAGCCCTATAACAGAAACCTCTCATGGAACAGGATCTACCCCAAACACATCTGATGGAAACGATGGTAAAGGATCGGAAGGTACGAACGGCGATCACTAAAGAAAGCCATTGGTACTTCTTCCACTTTTACTTTGCCCATTACGTTAAGTACCCTACAGCTCCCTTTCAGCGTGAGCTAATGCACCTGTCAGAACGGGAAGATGTAAAGAATCTTGTTGTAGTCGCTTTTCGTGGATCGGCAAAGTCCACGATCTTTACCATGTCGTACCCGATATGGGCGATTCTCGGAAAACAGCAAAAGAAATTTGTGGTCATTCTGTCGCAGACACAGGCGCAAGCGAAACAGCACATGATGAACCTGCGTCGCGAGCTTGAGAACAACATACTTCTCAAGAACGACCTCGGGCCGTTCCAAGAGGAGCGGAATGAGTGGGGTGCGACCTCGCTTGTATTCGGCAAGCACAATGCCCGAATCACTGCTGTATCGACCGAGCAGAGCGTTCGTGGCTTGCGCCATAACCAGCACCGTCCAGATCTCATTATCGGAGATGATCTTGAGGACATTGCTTCGACCAAAACACGTGAAGGTCGTAACAAGACCTACGAGTGGCTTACAGGCGAAGTGATACCTGCTGGAGACCGGAACACACGGCTGATTGTTATTGGAAACCTCCTGCACGAAGATTCCCTGATTATGCGCTTGCGCGAAGATATCGAGGGCAAGCGCATTCCAGGAGTATTCAAAGCGTATCCGCTACTGGAAGGTCAAACAATCCTATGGACGGGAAAGTATCCAACAATGGATGACATTAAGGAAGAACAGCAGAAAGCAGCGAACGAATACGCATGGCAGCGAGAGTATCTCCTGAATATTGTTCCCGCCGAGGATCAGGTTATCGATCCTGCCTGGATTCAGTATTACGACGAGATTCCTCCGCGCGTACAGGTTTATCGGGATGAGACGTATATGACAAACCTTGAAGTACGTATTGGTGTCGATCTAGCTATCTCGAAGCGAGACACCGCCGACTACACCGCAATGGTTCCTGCCCTCCTGTATGAAAGGAAGAAGGGGTACGACATCTATATTCTTCCAAAGATCATCAATAAGCGGCTTTCCTTCCCTGAGACAGTTGATACCTGCAAGGTAATTAATGACTCCTATAAGGGCATCAAGGGATGGGGCGGGCCGGTATTTGTGATTGAGGACGTAGCGTATCAGAGCGCCCTTCCTCAGCAACTGAAGTCTGAAGGACTCACACGGATACATTCTGTAAGACCAGGCAACACAGATAAGCGTGCACGGCTTATGCTTACCGCAAACCTAATTAAGACAGGGGCTGTGAAGTTCCCTCGCGAAGGAGCGGAGCAGCTTATTCAGCAGATCGTACACTTTGGTGTCGAGAAGCATGACGACCTTGCGGATGCATTCTCTGCTCTCGTCTTGGACGCGATTGCCGATCCTCCAAGAACCTTCAGGATCTTTATGCTCTGAATTTTTATTCCTTATTCAGGAGGAAAGATATAGAAGCTAGTGCGACTTCATAATCCTTGAGCTCAAGGATGTATGGTGCTTCTTTACCGTCCTTGAATATATGTAATCCGTCAGGCCGTAGCTCGAGGGAGCCAATCTTCTTGAACGGAAACGAGAACTGTTTGCGGTATCCGAGATAACCAATTCGCTGATTGGTAACGTAAAAGATACCTGCATCCTCCCTATCCATGATCTCCTTGGACACACTCTGCACGCCTATTGAGCCAACGCGGTAGGATACTCCTTTCATGATCCTCACGGATCCGGTTAATCCTCCGTAGTTTATGCGGGTCGTTACCTTCTTGCGCTTAAGCAACGTCGCAACGATTGCCCAGTGAAACACTTCCCCTTCCTTGAGGACGATGTTCACCTGCTCTTTTGCATTGTCGATAGTCGGTAGAATTCCTTTATCGATAAGTCCAAGAATATAGTACTTATTGAAGCTGTCTTGATTGAATGCGATATCGGTCTTTGATAGATCAAAGTGCTGGAGCAACTTCTCAAGAGACTTCTTCTCTTCTTCGGTAATCCTCTTATCGGATCCCATGCTGGTGAACGTCTTTGCAACAGAGGACTTGTGAATACCCTTAACGTCATCAACGGAGAGACCGAATTCTTTCTGGATTTCGGCTAGCTTATCACTTTCCTCAACAGAAATTTCGCTATCAGAAAGAAACGAAGCAATTGACTCTTCATACTTCTGGAGTCCTTCTCGTTTCTTAAAGTAGCGATCGACAAAACCTGGCAGTTGCATATTAGTTTGTTTCTTCAACCTTAACATCCCAGCTAACACCAGTGATTACCTGAATATAGTAGCGACCAGGTTCAAGATTTCGATAAGTTGTCTGCCCCTCACCTTCTTCAGCCCCATCGGTAGAAATGGAGAGTCCAGGTCCTGTATACCCGCCATTCTCTTTTTCAAGACTTACTCCTGAATATGTACCCACTGCGCTTGAACCACAGCATGTAGTCGCTGTAATACGAACTTTCTTCCCAGATATGGAGAATGATTCAGAGTCTTGATTACCCTTTCCTTTGAGCGCAAATACCTCTGTCCAGACCTCTTCTTGCGGAGCTACTGCTTCTGACTGATCATCAGCCACCTCTCCAAGAGAACTTGCTACAGCCGTCCCTACAATTATAAGAAGGATAGCGATTACAACCCGAGCCATTCCTGAGAAGTTGGTTTTCAGGTGCTTCTTGGTCAGAACGTTGATAATTGGCAACAAGATAATTCCAGCAATAATGACTGCAATATTTCCTAAGCCAATACC
>JAHJIK010000047.1 GCA_018823385.1 Patescibacteria group bacterium
AATAAACTGCCAGGCAGTTCTCGGCTCCCGCAAGGAGTCCGGGAACTGCGGGTGGTTTTTCTTTATATATAGATACTGGTACTATTCCTTCGGACACAGCAAGGGAGGGTCCGATGACGAACGCAACAAATACTGGCGGAATATTTGGTGACACAGCGTCGGACGTTCTGGCCCTCGGCGAAGCCTGCGCACTTCATTTCGCTCAAAGCGGCCAGCTGCTCCCTGGGTGTGCTGTCAATGTGCGCGTAGAGGATCTGAACAATGATGGAAAACCTGATCAATGTTCCATCCTGATCATCGCCACGATCTAGTGCAAAGGCGCCCGGAACTATCTCCGGGCGCCTTTTACATTTACTATCTTTTTACTCAGATCTGAAATATTCACCCGCTTCTTCCCCTTCCTGATATCCCATTTTTTGCCAAAACCCCTGTGCCGTATCCACTACATTGCTTGCGATAACCTCAAGACCAAGCTCGTCTGCATAGGAATGTATACACTCAACAATCTGCGCACCTCTTCCGCTGTTACCGCGAACATCAATACTGCGTATTTCTAGAACGTCATCAGTTTGCGTAAAGGTAAGTGAGAAGGTGTCACCTTCTATTTCATAAGTATCGTCCACTTTTTCAATATCAAGGTGTTCGTCAAGTACTTCATGCATTTCTGCAATAAGTGTAGGTCTTCTTTCCGGACGGCCGTGATTTTCAAATGATCCTAGCTTTTCCATGAGATGTATTTGTGACCCCACGGGGAATCGAACCCCGGTTTGATCCGTGAGAGGGATCTGTCCTAGCCGCTAGACGATGGGGCCGTCTTGCCTATCGTTTATACCATTCTGCTATATCTTTTTCCACTCTTTTTCCTGGCGCACTAAATATACTGAGTCTTTAGGGTCTTTTAGGAGGGCCTCCACAATCCGCTCCACACGTATAGACTGGGAGCCTTTGATGAGGACCACATCCCCTTCTTGGATGAAATCAGGCAGCGCAAGAGCAGCTTCCCTAGAGGTTTCAAAGTGTAGGCAATTGGTTTCATTGAATTTCTCATCACAGGCTGCCTCTGAAATATGCTTAGCCCTCGGCCCGACCGAAATAATCACATCAGCACATGTTGCAGCCAACTTCCCTACCCGTTCATGCTCTTCCTGTGAGAAGCGACCAAGTTCAAGCATGTCACCAAGAATAGCAACGCGTCGTTTTGCCGGTAGCAGCTTCATTGCATTCAGACCCTCTTCAACTGCTGCCGGTGACGCGTTATACGAGTCATCAATCAGGGTTGAGGAGTGCACACCATTAAAGAGGCGCGCACGTCCAGGTGGCGACACATACGCGTCAAGACCCTTAAGAGCCTGTTGCGGCGTGAGACCGAGTGCAATGGCAGTAGCAACAGCTGCGGCAGGTGCATACAGCTGAGCACGCCCCAGTGCCCCCTGTACCACAAGCATATGCGTCTCGCCTGCAATAGAGAGGGCCGCACGCATGCCTTGCGGCTTTCCATCCATCACAACAAGTTCAGGAGATATCACTTGTACGGTTGCCTCGGTATTCATACCAAACGTACTGATGAGGGCCGGAAGCCGTGTAGCCATATGCACCGCGTACACATCATCAGCTGAAAGAATGAGTGGCGCTCCGGAAGCTAGCGCGTAGGCAGGCATAAACTCCTCATCACGAACCGCTTGCGGGGACGCGTACGCTTCAACGTGCACTGGAACCTCAGGTAACCTTGTCACCACAACTACGTCAGGTGTTGCAATGCGGAGAATGCGCGCCAAATCACCAGGAGAATCAGCGCCCACTTCAAGTACTAACAGACGTGGATAGTGCGACGGAAACAGAAGCAGCATACAAGCATCCCCAAACACAGAGAGCCATGCGCTTGGACTATTCCAAGGATTCTTTGAACCGATAATAGTGAGCGGGACACCAAACTCCGAGTTATAGCTTTTCTCAGATGCACGTAAATAGAATTCGTTTGAAAGTGCTGCGGCAATTGCGTCCTTAGTAGATGTCTTCCCCACACTTCCCGTCACCATGATAATGAGCGGCTTGTATCGCTCAAGTATGAGTCTTGAGAAGAATGAGAGTATTGATGCAAAAAGTGATTTAAGTAGTGCTTTCATAGTCAGCTCGATCTGGCGGCACAGCGTAGTAGTTAATGAGGAAGTGCGTCAGATCCATAAAGGGGTGTGTCAGCGTTTCAGAAGCGTACTGCACATTCTTTGGTTCACGCGTATAGAGCAGAATGATGAACTTCGGGTCTGATGCAGGGAAATACCCAAAGAATGAGTGGAAGTACAGGTTGTCGTAGTAACTACCACCAGGGCCCGCAATCTGTGCCGTTCCGGTCTTAGCCGCCACACTCATCTCGGGAATCTTCACCGTACCACCTCCCAGTTTCTCGTCCACTACTTTCACCAACATGCGAGTTACCTCCTCCACCGCTTCCCGCTTATACACCTGTTCCTTATGCCCCCATGACAGTTGCTTTGTGACACCAGATTCAAGCTTAACGGCCCGCACCAAGTGTGGCGTCACAATCGCCCCATGATTTGCGAGTGCTCCGAGTGCGCGCACCATCTCCATTGGCGTTACTGCTATTCCCTGTCCGAAGGAGGCGGTTGCATACTCGATATCACGCGGAGAGTTAAGAATGTTACGAATATTTCCGGGCACCTCACTAGGCAGATCAACACCCGTCTCTGTACCAAACCCTAGTTGTTTGAAATACTCGCGAAACTGATCGTGTCCTGTTTTAAGGGCTACGTACGTCGCACCAATGTTCAATGACTGAGAAAGTACTTCCTGCATGGGGACCATGCCGCGGGCTTTAAGGTCATAGTTACAAATCTTCTTGGTGTTGAGTGTCATACACCCGGTATCGTTGTATATGGTTGTTGCGTCAACCGCTCCTGAATCGATACCTCCAGCCATAGTCAGCGCCTTTACAATAGAACCAAACTCATACGTGTGTTCAACTAATGGGTTACCGAAATTCTCTGGGTCTTCTGTTCCAAAGTTGTTTGCATCAAATGACGGGATCACTTCAAGGGCAATAATTTCACCGGTCGCAGGGTCCATGATGATTCCACCCGTCTCTCGACTACTGTACTTAGCCTGAATCTCAAGAAGCACCTGATCAAGTATCTCCTGTACCACTGGTTCAATGGAAGTAACGATGTCCCCTTCGCGCGCTTCACGTGCATCAACCATGACGCTATCAATATTTGCAAAAAGCTCAGCAAAGAAGTTTCCAAACAATCCATCAGAGCGATGCGTTAGCGCATCGTTATAGTACCGCTCAAGCCCAATGCGGCCTGCGAGCGTATTGTCGTTATCATATGCAACGAACCCAACAGAGCGCGATGCTTGTGGGCTTGCAGGATATGTTCGCCACCGTTCACGTTCTACCACTACACCTGGAAGGTCCAGGTCTGAGATGACTCGTCCTACACTATCAGGTACTCGCTTTGCTATGACTTCATACGGGTCATCTTTCTTGGCTGCAGATGCCATGTACTTTTCGTAATCCACCTCAACGCCAGCAGCTGTTATCTGTCGATATGCCTCTTCAGCATCTTCTAAATGCATTGGATCAATGGCGAGAGTAAAGCCAGTAGCCAGTGCTGCAGCTGAAATAAGCGTTCCGTCCTTTCGTGTGAAATAGATAGAACCGCGGTCGTACATTTTTTGACTAGAACTCACGTACTGCTTTTCAGCACGAAGCGCATAGTCAGACCCGTGTACTACCTGTACAAAATAGAGTCGCGTAATAAGGAGAAGCGATACCGCCGCTACAAGCAATATGATGACACGTAGACGGGTTCGGAACGCTTGGCGCATAGCTATCGGTTGGCGCGAGACAGACCAACAGGACCTGAGTCAACGACGTAGCCAATTCGTGACGGTGCCACGAACCCAGCCTCAAGAGGATTCATGTCATTAATACGTCCAATGGCTTTGTAGTATTGTGTCTCAAGCTCACCAATTGCGATTTCAGTCTCACGCACAGAGTGCGCAAGCTCGGTCTGCCATGCCGCAAACGAGACCGTCGCCACAACGAGAACGAGGTAGAGCGCAAGGAGTGCTCCGGTGAAGTATGAAAGAGTGGTGATGGTTCGGCTAGGCATAGGTATGTACATTACGAGTAAAGCTTGCTTTTAATGGTGCGTGCGTTCCAACTTCGAATACTCGAAGCTTGGCGCTGCGAGCACGTGGGTTTTGCGCCACCTCCTCACTGCTCGGCACAAGTGGTTTTTTGGTTAGCACAATTCCCTCTCCCCTTTGCATGGCATCACGGAAGAACTCCTTTACGACGCGATCCTCAATACTGTGGAAAGTGATAACAGAAATACGACCACCCTTCTCAAGGCGTCGTAGGGACGCTTCAAGCACATCACGAAGCGCGCCCAGTTCATCGTTCACGGCAATACGAAGTGCTTGGAAGACTTTCGTCGCAGGGTGAATACGACGATGTTGATACCAACCTGGCGTGCCCTCCATCACTGCCTCCACAAGCCGCGTGGTTGTGGTAATTGGTGACTCTTCGCGCATACGCACGATTGCTTTTGCAATACCACGAGAGAAACGCTCTTCACCGAGCGAGAAGAACAGGTCTGCAAGTGCTTCTTCTGATGCGTTGTTAACCATGTCAGCTGCTGTACGTCCCTCAGTAGGTGTGCCATAGGTCATAAGAAGTGGTTCGTCTGCACGGAATGAGAATCCTCGCCCTCGAGAGAGGTGGAAGCTGCTCCATCCAAGATCAAGCAAAATCTTTGAAGCCTTTTCGATATGTAGCTCATCAAGAATTGCTTCCAGATTGCGGAAGTTGTTCTCTACAAGGTGAATAGTTGGTGTGTATCCTTTTGCAGCCTCTTGCGCCCTCTCGATTGCTTCGTTATCAGCATCGATGCCAACAAGTGTGCCTGAAGCATCTAGTTTGTTTAGAATAACTTCGAAGTGTCCTGCCCCACCAAGTGTTCCATCCACCACAACGTCACCCGCCTTGATATCAAGTACATCGACTGCTTCGTTCAAAAGGACGCTGGTGTGTGTTTTTGTTTCCATAGTTATTTTCCGGCCTGAGTACCAAGCGTCTCTGCAAAGGCATCAGCATCGCGTTCAATTGATTCGGTGTAGGTGTTCCAAGCGTCTTCATTCCACACTTCAACACGATCGTTAACGCCAGCTAGCACGCTCTTCTCTGCAAGGGTGGCAAAGGTGCGAAGGTAGTCTGGTACCAAAATGCGTCCAGCGCTGTCTACATCCGCTTCTACGGCCCCTGCCAGCATCAATCGAGAGAGTCCACGACCTGCTGCGCTCCCTGTTGAATACTGGGCAATCTTCTCTGCTTCTTTCTTCCACGCACTCTTTGGATAAATGAAGAGACACTTATCAAGACCTCGGGTAACAATCACAGAGCTGCCAAGTTCCTTCCTAAACTTTGCAGGAAGAGAGATTCGATTCTTGGTATCAAAAGTGTGACGGTATTCTCCGATAAACATAGGTAGTGCGTGGTTAAAAGTTGGTTTCCCACTTCATCCCACTTATAGGTAAGTATATGCCACTTCACCCCACTTTCATATATGTTATCCACATAAAACAAGGGTTTTATTTGACTTCATCTCGATATCACCCTATCCTCTACTTACATGTCTTTTGCGAAACACATTATCTTTGTACTGCTCGTCAGCTTCCGACTCATTCAGCCGGTCGGGGTTTCGCTTGAGATTTCATCTAAGTACTAAGAAGAAATTTGAAGGGAGCCCCCGACCGCAACGTCGGGGGTTTTCCATTTGATCTTTAGCAAGGGAGTTAGGAAATGACTACGGGCAGAACGCAAAAACTCTATGTGGCACATGAAGACGATGTGTTTGCAAAGCAAGCGCTCGAGATACTCGAGAGGCTCGGTTTCGGTATCGCTCTACTATCTGGACCCGACCCGATAGCACCGTCTGGAGCCGTCCCGGTCTTCTCCAGCCAACAAGGAACCTTTCCGAGCAAATACTTGAAGCTGCAAACCATGATGGCCGGCATCATCAACCTCGAGAGCCGCCTGATCTACGTTCCTCCGTGGGCTGCTCGTGTGCCCACGGAAAGAATTGCTCTTTCTGCAAGAGCTCTATCTCGCCTATCAGATACAGAGGCAGCCACAGGTCTTGAAACTGCGCTTCGGACAGTTTCCGGCTACAAGGCGAAAAGAAGCTCCCGTACTGGCTTGCCCCGTTCGCGACCGCGTAATCACGCCTTGGAGTTCCAAATGCGTGGTAACCCAGATAACTACTAAGTTCGGCGACCCTTCGGGGTCGCCTTTTCTTATACCCCCGCTTCTCGTAACCGCTTTTCTACAAACTCACGAGGAAGCACGGATAAGAACCATCCAGCTTTCGGTCCTGAATCACGATTAAGGAAAATAGTATAGATAGCACTGAAGAGTTCTTTTGGTGAAATTGGCGCCTCGGTTTTGAGTTCGTGAAGACGTGCGTGTACCTCCTCACCAGTTCTGTCTTCTGTCATATAGTCTGCAAGGAGTGTAAGCGCATGCTTCTGGGTATCTGAAAGCTCGCAGGTAGGGAGAGTGTCCTGCAGCTCATATCGATATTGCTCTGGTGCGTATGTTGAAAGCCAGTATTTTGCATAGTCTGCACGCTCGTGTAGTGAAGCTATCTCTTCATCTGTTAAAGCTTCTCCTTTTGCGCGCGCAGCTTCCTCCTCAAGATTCATATGTGGCATCTGCACTACAAATGAAAGGAGTGAGAATCGCATATTCCACGGAGCACGGAGGTCACCTTGGTTTTCAGGAAGCTGAGCTAGAGTAAACAGGCGTGTGTAGTCATCAGCAGCACCCTCACGCACGTGTTCTGCAAGCTCGTCATACCAGTCGTACCATCGAGGTACGCTCTCGCCTTCTGGTTCAAAGTTAATCTGCTCACGAATATCTTTTCCAATCAACGCAAGACGGAACACGGCTGCTGGGAACAGGTCTGAAATATCTTTCGCAGACGACCCCTTTCCTTTTGAGGAAGACATTTTGGCGCCACCGATAAGGAAGAATTCATACGGAATATCAAACGGTGTTTCAATACCGAATAGTTCTTTGGCAATATGGTTTGCCACATCACGTGACCCACCTTTCGTTGAGTGATCTTTACCGCCACCTTCAACGCCAACTCCCTGCACCACCCACTTAGCAGCCCAATCAATCTTCCAGAACAGTTTAGCTGCGCCTTTCCATGGTGCTACACGGCCCTCATGTCCACATGGCACACAGTTATCGGGTGAACGCTCACACTTGTATGCAACGGTTTCGCCGTCAAAATCAAACGCTCGCGTGGTCATTATCTTTCCACATTTCTCACATACAACGGATATGGGAAGCCATGATTCGTCTTTGACGGAGCCAGATACGTCTTTAAGGATGCGACGCACATCAGCAACACGTTCAAGTGCAATCTTGATACACTCATCCATCTTTCCTGAGTGATACAGCTCAGTTGCGCGATAGTAGTTTGGAGTAAAGCCCGCCTTCTTAATTACGCCCTCCAACTCTGCACCAAAGTATTCTGCATAGTTAGCGAACCCTGGTTCAGGTGAAGGCACTGTGTACAAAGGCTTCCCGAGGTGCTCCTCGTATCCTGCAGGCAAATATGAAGGCACTGAATCAAATGGGTCGAAATCATTAAACTCATACCGGTATTCAGTGTCGATACCGTACTCATTCAATACTTCAGACACCAGACCGTGAATAGCAACACCACGCATAGAGCCAACATGAACACGTCCAGACAGTGTCTTTTCGTCACGAACCAGAAGTTTCCCCTCCTTTTTCGTATAGGTATCTTGTATTTCTTTTGCTATGCGGTCTGCCCAAAACATGAAGGAATAGTAGCATATAGGTTTGTTTTTCTACTATTTAGGCGTATGGTGATTTTGTTCCCCTAATGGTAGGGGTCATAACCATAGCTAGGGTGCATAGGGCGCTCTAGTAATTGGAGGATTCTAATGACTGCAACTCTTAGTTCCAAACATCTTGCTGATCGCCTCATGATCAGAGCAAAACGCACTCTGATCATTCGTTACTATCTTCAACTGACTCATTCAGGGATGCCGCACACGCTGCATTTTGAGATATATTCATTGGAACACAACATTGGTTCCCCAGCCAAGCTAACGAAGGCTTGGGGTGCAGTTTCTAACGGACCTGCGACCGATCCAATACGGCCCATTTCATTTGGCCTATGCCCATCAACTGATCATGTTCGATGGTTTGAAGCCGAGTGCAGCCAGTGGTTGCGGTTTCAGACTCAAATCGCCTGGCACTGTGACAGTGATTTTGTTGGCTGTATTTCTGAGGGTCGAGTTCTGAGTCGAGCTGATCCAGCGTTCCTAATCTATCATGGGCGCATATTCGAGTTGCTCATAAAGAGCAGGCAGACGTGGCAAAGAATTCGAGAAGAGGAACCTTCAGATATAACTTGTGCAGGACTCCAAAGCCGAGATTGCCTTGTCCATCGATACCGAGTATTCGTATGTCAGCTCGAATCCGATAGCTTTACGATCAAATAGAAAAAGGGCCGACCTCTCACGAGGCCGGCCCTAACTCTTGCTGTATTAAGCAACCTTTTCTATGTGATAGGCCTGCTTTCCAGCTGGCGTCTCGAACGTAAACTCATCTCCCTTTTTCTTTCCCATCAATGCAGCTCCAAGTGGAGATACGTGTGAAAGTTTGTGTACGCGCATGTCAGCTTCTTCTGATCCAACGATAGTGTACTCATGCAGGTCACCGCTACCCTCTTTCTTGATAGTAACTACTGAACCAAAACCAACGATGTCTTTTTTCTTTCCGTCAGTAACAATCTTTGCTCGCTTTACGAGCTCTTCTAGCTTTCGAATACGCTCTTCTGTTGCAGCCTGCAATTCACGAGCCTCTTGATACTCTGCGTTTTCTGAGAGATCACCGAGTGAACGTGCGTACTCTAGATTTTTTGCAATCTCAGTACGTCGCACAGTCTTAAGGTTCTCAAGCTCAGAGACCATTTCATCGAACTTCTCTTGGCTCACCATTGTCTCTTGTTCGGTCATAGGTCGTGTGAAATAACTGTGAAAAAATTGATGTACTTGTATTTTACGTGGCCTACGGCTGGCGTCAACGTTGACTACTGAAAGTATTCAGGTGCACTTCTGTTAAGCCTATGAAGTGCCTGGAATGCGGCGTACACTCCACCAATCACGTTATGTGACGGTCCCTGCTCCATAACAATGGCAAACGCGTATCGTGGCTTGTCATACGGGAAGAACCCGATGATCCAGTTGTTTGAATACTCCTCGTTGGCTCCCACCTGTGCAGTGCCTGTTTTTGCTGCCACATCGGTAAAGGGCAACACAAGTCCCTTTCCAGTGCCTTCAGAAACAGTCATACGCATACCCTCTCGAGCAATACGCAGTGAGTTTTGGTTAATGGAAATACTCTCGCCCTGCAGTGGCGCATCTTTGATTAAGGTTGGCTTTACTAACTTTCCGCCGTTTGCGATTGCTGCAGTTGCCCGCACCGCTTCTATTGGCGTTACCTGCATCGCGTACTGTCCGATTGAGGTGTGGTATGTGTTTCCAATTCTCCACGGTTCCCCGTACCGCTCTTCTTTCCATGCAGGAGACGGTATGAATCCCTGTTCTTCTCCTTCCACTTCAATACCTGTCTTAGTGTCAAAACCGAATGCGTCATACCAATACGTGAGGCGATCAATACCGAGACCCTTTTGGTCACCAAACCCGCCACCAACAGTGTAGAAATAGACGTCTGAGGAATATGCGATTGCGCTTCGCATATTCATATTGCCGAGTGCCTTCCAGTCAGGGAAAATAGTTGGCTTTGAGGGGTCGTATGGGTTTGGAATAACCAGCTTTCCACTTGAGTAGATAATCTTGTCTTCTGAAATAATACCGTCACTGTGTGCACCTGCGGCAATCATTGGCTTTACAATAGAGCCTGGAGCATAGAGGCCACCGATAGCACGATCAAGATAGACCTTTCGAGAGTTTGTCTGATATGAACGGATGACATCGGATGGTCCTCCTGAGGAGAGCACGTTTGGATCATATTCAGGATACGAGACCAGTGCGATAATCTCACCGTTTGTTACGTCCATCAAAATACCTGACCCTCCTTTGAAGGGAATACGGTCAGCCAGTTCCTGAATTGATGACGCGAATGCTTCCTGCGCACGTGAGTCTATCGAAAGAGTTACCGTCTGCCCTTTCTGACTTGCCACCACACTTCCCTGTGAGTGCACCGTACCAAGCGCATCTTCCTCAATTAGAAGCAGACCGTTCTTCCCAGCCAGTGTGTCGTTGAATGTCGCTTCAATTCCGGCAAGCCCTTTGATCTCAGTATCGTAGTAATTACCTGAGCTATCTTTCTTTGGATATGACACGTATCCGAGGAGGTGTGCGTATCCTGGTGTTGCATATACTCGCTTAACGAAACCAGTCTCAGTCGCTTCGTTTGAAACGAGCGGCACCCCATTTCTGTCTACGATTGCACCACGCTCAGCAAACAATACTTCTGGACGAAGCCGATTGCGTTCACTCTGAGCTGCATACGCCTCGCCTTTTGTAATCTGGAGATTAGCGGCTTGAGCTACCAGTCCAAAAAAGACCAGTCCCACAAATACAAAAAGACCAAAATACGTTGACGCGGGGATTGGTTTTTCTAGTCGACCCTCAAGGCGATTCTGATCAAAGTGCGGCAGGTTTGATGAGTCAAGAAAAATCTCATCAGGTGCAATTTCATGCACTGCGCGTTGCCGTTTAAACCATCTACTCATCCGTTTATAATACGCGCTTTGAAGAAACTACGCACGAAATATGAAGAAATGCTCAGTACGAGACCAAGAACAGAGGCGACGGGCCAGTGTCCAGGCACCAGATATAGGGTGTCATACAGAATTCCAAGACCTAGACCTGCACCCGGCAGGAACAGCGATGCGGCAATACCGAGAACAAGCGCAAACGGCCATGGGAACATAAACAGCGCAAGAACAGCAGCTACCAGAACGAGAATGCGAATCATAGCCCCACCGTTACCCATGTTACGGAAAAGATATTAACCAT
This sequence comes from Patescibacteria group bacterium, assembly GCA_018823385.1. GTDB lineage: Bacteria > Patescibacteriota > Minisyncoccia > Phycocordibacterales > Phycocordibacteraceae > C7867-001. The sequence goes on from JAHJIK010000047.1 coordinate 11,110, forward strand.
TGGCTTTATGTGGAGCGTAGAGCGTGGTGACGATGGATCAGCATCAATACTCAGCACCGTTCCAACGGGAAGTGCGCCTGGACCAGGCGCATATACGACAGCTCCAACAGTAGCCCCGGCTTCACGTGGCAATGACGCTTCAAACGCGCCAGCCCCCTTTCCGACTAGCGAAACAGGTATACGTGTATCTCCCACCCATCCTTCTGTTACCCGGCCTGGAGCGGTAAAGAGAATGGCACGCGACGTGTTTGAGGTGACATTTTCAATCACACCAATTGGAATACCTCCTGGCGCATATATCATTGCATCAACACGCACACCATCAGTACCACCCAGCCCAAGCACTAATGAGTCGTACGGAGACACTGGAGGCCGTGCAAGCACTCCTGCAGAAAGTCCATTCCCTAAAGCCCCTTTGTCCCCTACCTGTGCCGTTAGCACTGCATTTTGGTTGCGGAGTGTCTCGTTCTCAATGAGCAGCTGGTCCCGTTCTGCGATAATCTCTGACGTATTTTGAAATGGAAGCGTTACCGCGGCAGCACTTTTAGAGAACTGATCTCCCGTCTGCCAAAAAGGGGTTGCGATAGCAGTAAGTACATCTGGCGCAAAGGTTCGGAATATGAAAAACAGCAGCACGAGAATGCCAAGTCCAGCTGCAACCGGCCACGTACTGCCGGACAGAAAAGCGTTACGTCTGCGAGAGTATTGCATCTTCGTGCATAAACGCGTCTTTCCACGGACGCGGATCTTCTGTCACAATTCCCGTACCACGTACAACAGCGGTAAGTGGGTCGGTTGCGACATAGACAGGAACTCCCAGCATTTTCGACAGCAAATCGGGAAGACCTCGCAAGAGCGCACCGCCGCCAAATACTGTTACACCGTGCTCAAGCACGTCGGATAGTAGTTCAGGCGGTGTGCGCTCAATCACCTCTTTCATCGACTCCATAAGAGAGTCGAGTGAGTGTGACAGTGCTTCACGTACATGTGAGTCAGTGAGCGTTACCTCACGAGGAAGTCCGGTAGCGAGATCTCGACCACGGATCTGGCGCTCGAGCGGTGACTCAAGTGTAAGGACGGCACCGATATTAATCTTTGTCTCTTCCGCCGTGCGCTCTCCAATAGCAAGCGAGAACTCGCTACGTACGTAGTCAATAATATTCTCATTGAACCGATCACCTGCTACCTGTGAGCTTTGCGACGCAACAGAACCGCCCAGTGCAATCACTGCAATGTCGGTAGTACCGGCTCCGATGTCGAGCACCATGGTGCCAACAGGCTGGTTGATTGGGAGCTTTGCACCAATAGCTCCAGCCATTGGCTCCTCCATGATGTACACCTCGCGCGCTCCAGCATTGAGGGCTGCATCTCGTACCGCACGACTCTCAACGTTCGTAACACCCGTTGGCACACCAACTACCACACGAGGGCCTAGAAGGCGTGTACGGCCTCCCTGCGCCTTGTTAATGAAGTATGCGAGTAGTTCCTGCGTTACTTCAAAGTCTGAGATAACACCGTGTGCGAGTGGGCGCACTGCTCTGATGTGCGGCGGTGTCTTTCCAAGCATGAGCTTTGCTTCTTTACCTATTGCTACCACCTGTCCTGTCTTGTCGTTCACAGTTACCACTGACGGCTCTGACATCACGATGCCGCGTCCTCGAACATATACCAGCGTGTTTCCGGTACCCAGGTCGATACCTATGTCAGTCGAAAAGAATGAGTTTCGTGAAAGTCGTTTAGCCATACTAAAACTGTGTGAGCAGATCAGCTCGGGACACTTTCTTTACTTCTCCCGTAGCGCGATTAACCACCTCGATATCGCCAGAGTTGATAGTGTCTTTTCCAATTAACACACGTGTACTGATACCGATCAGATCACTGTCAGCGAGCTTTTCACCCGCACGCACGTCACGATTGTCATAGAGTACAGAAATACCTTTTGCCGTGAGATCGTCATAGAGTGCATCGGCATACGCTGAAGCAACAGCATCACTTGGTACAAGTGAAAGGAGATGGATGGTAAATGGAGATACTGACTCTGGCCACACAATTCCCTTATCGTCAGCAAGCAGCTCCACAATGGTTCCCATCAATCGCCCAATACCGATACCGTATGCACCAAAGACCGCAGGATGCTCATTCCCCTCTTCATCTTTGTACGTAACACCAAGCTCTGAAGTGTATCGAGTACCGTACTTAAATATGTTACCTACTTCGATAGACTTCTCTGTTCGAAGGGTCTCACGCGTCATGCCGAGATCAGCAAGGATGTCATCCTGCAGAACCTCGTCGTTCACTGCCATTCCTTTAGCATCATCAATGTAGATGACGTCCTCACCAGCGTCGCAAATTGTTTGAAACTCATGGCTAAACTTAGAGAACATGCCGCCTGACGCAAATGTGAGGAATGTTTTGTCTCCAATACCCACGCGCTGGTATACATTCTTGTATGCCTGAATAGCTTGTTCATAGAAGGCATCAAGCTCTTCTTCTGAACGGTTGAATGAGTACATGTCTTTCATCATGAACTCACGACCTCGCATGATACCGGACTTAGCACGTAGCTCGTTACGGAACTTTGTTTGGAACTGATA
>JAHJIK010000048.1 GCA_018823385.1 Patescibacteria group bacterium
GGGAGCAGGTAGTTCGGAGTGAGCCGCCAGTTGTCGTAGATATCGACAGCAAGTTCAATTCGAAGCACCTTTTCCATTGCGTGGGCGTAGTCCTCAGCGAAGCGTTGGACATCTTTGCCACAGCAATAGAATCCGCGTATCTGTGCTGGGTGTGAGTGGATACCGCAGGGGCGTTCCGGAGTGAAGCTCAAGTTGGCCTTGAAAGCCTCGCTCAGAAGTTCCAGCAGCTCCTTGTTTGGTGGATTCGGGTTCCAAGTTCCGAAGATAATGGGGAGCTCATATAGCTCCTTATCCACAATGTGCAGGGGGCGACGTACCACCCCATCTCTATACAATCCAGGCATCGGTTTCAGGTCCTTTTAAAAAGAGGGTGGACCCCACCATCACCGATTTTTTTGCCTTGCGGACAATATACCAGACTTTAGGTCAAAAGCGAGTCGATAATTTCTTTCACCACTGCACCATCTGCCTGTCCTTTAAGGTCTTTCATCACCGCACCGGTAAAGCGGCCGGCGTCAGCTTTCGAGGAGATATCCATTTCAATCATCTTAGCTTTCACTATCGCTTCAATCTCACCGCGCTCCATTTGGGCAGGGAGAAGGGACTCAAGCACTGCAAGTTCCTCTTTCTCTGGAGCTGAGAGCTCAGTTCGTCCCGCTGCATCAAACTGTTGAATAGAGTCTTTGCGCTGGTTAGCTGCACGCTTAATTACGGCCAGGGCTTCTTCGTCGGTAAGGAACTCATCGGGCTTACGCTTTTTAGCAACAACTTCGTTTGTCATTGCGGTTACAAGAGAGCGGAAGGTGCGCAGTCGCACCTGATCTCGTGCTTTTAATGCTTCAGGAATACCAGCTTTGATTGATTCATGGATAGTCATACTGATATAGCCTAGCATATTGCTATACTAGAGGTATGAAGAATCCAGAATGGCATGCAGTAACGATATCTGTAGTCGCAAAACACCTCACCACTAGTAGCACCGACGGCCTCTCGCGCGCAGAAGCCGCACGACGCCTCCTTAGCTTTAGAAACGAATTACCTGAGCCTGAGCGAGACTCGCTGCTTATACGCATACTCCACCAGTTCGCGAGTCCCATTGCACTCGTTCTGCTTGTTGCGGCTATTGCAACAGCCCTTATCTCACATGTAACCGATGCGCTGGTTATCCTCGTAGCGCTCTTGGTAAACGTGGTGATGGGTATCGTGCAGGAAGGGAGAGCCTCCGCAGCATTCGATGCCCTTAAGAAAGGGGAAGCGCGTACTGCGGTTGTGATACGTGATGGTGTGCCACGACAAATTCCTGCAGAAGAAATTGTAGTGGGTGACTGTATTGCACTCATGACGGGGTCATCGGTTCCAGCCGATCTTCGCCTTATCGAAACGCACGGCCTATCAATTAATGAAGCATCTCTGTCTGGAGAGTGGTTGCCAGTTGAAAAGAATATCAATCAAGTTCGAGAGTATGCGCCACTTGTAGAGCGCGACAATATGGCATATTCAGGCACCTTAATCGTAACGGGAGCTGGAAAGGGAATTGTGGTGGCAACAGGAAGCGGGACAGAACTCGGAAAAATTGCAGTTGAGCTCGGAAAGAAGCAGAACAGAACTACGCCACTTACTCGAGACATTAAAACTATTGCACGCCTCCTTGTTATCACTGCTGCAGGTATTCTTGTCGCCGTCGGCTTCCTGGCGTTCCTTCGAGGTCTTCCACTAGGCGAGGTGCTCTTCATTGCTATTGCACTTGCCGTGGCTTCAGTACCAGAAGGCTTGCCAGCTGCAGTGACGGTAATTTTGGCCCTCGGTATGGAGCGCATCTTGAAGTCAGGAGGATTGGTGCGAAACCTGCTAGCGGCTGAAACACTCGGTACTACCAGTATCATTCTGACTGACAAAACAGGAACTCTCACGGAGGGGCGTATGGCGCTCGAAGCAGTTATCAGTGTTCCGGGAAAGACAGAGCATCTTGAGTCAGAGGAAGCTAGAGAGATACTGCGAGCGGGTGTGCTCGCCTCAGACGCATATGTGGAAGAGCGTCCAGAAGCGGTGGGGGACGAGAAGTTGGTGACCCACGGTCGTCCAATTGAACAGGCGCTTGTTTTGGCTGGGCTCAAGGCTGGTATTTCGCAGCAGACTGCACTCCTTGAGTGTCCTCGTTCAGATGAGCTTCATTTTGATTCCGCACGCAGGTATGGCGGAATGCTCGTGAAGGAGAATGGCAAGCAGGTTGCGTACATGACAGGTGCGCCTGAGTTTATGCTTGAGCTTGCACACGCTATTCCGGGCGGACACACACTTGCCAAGCACCACAAGGAGGTATTGGCTCAAGCACTTAGCATGGCCACACAGCAAGGAAAGCGAGTTATTGGTGTGATGCGCGTACCAACTAAGCTTACGACGTTCCCAGTGCTGAACGAGCAGGAAGCCTTCCTGAAGACGGGGGAGTTCGTAGGGTTCATTATCTTCTCTGATGCTATCCGTCCTGAAGTGAAGGAGGCAATTAAAGACATTCAGTCAGCAGGTGCGCGCGTGCTTATGCTTACAGGAGACAATCCAGAGACCGCACTTGCGATTGCTCGAGAGGTGGGGATTGCTCATGCCAGTGATAGAGCATATACCGGAGCTGAACTGGCTCCCATGACAGACGATGAGCTCTTGAAAGTATTGCGGCACAATAGAGTATTTGCACGTGTGGCTCCAGACCAAAAACTGAGAATTGCTGAAGTGCTCCAAGGTGCCGGGGAAGTTATTGCAATGACCGGCGACGGCGTGAACGACGCACCAGCGCTTCGTGCAGCTGGTATTGGTATTGCTCTTGGTTCAGGTACTGACGTGGCCAAGGAAGCTGCTGACCTTGTACTCCTTGAGAACAGTTTCTCTGTAATAACAGCTGCTATTCGAGAGGGTCGTCGCTTGCGTGACAACTTCAAGAAGATATTCGCGTACATGATTTCAACCAACTTCAGTGAAGTGGTGTTGATATCAGTTGCGCTTATTTTGGGAATGCCGCTTCCAATTCTGCCAACGCAGATTCTCTGGTCTAACCTTATCGAGGGCGGTCTGATGAACTTTGCTTTTGCCTTTGAGCCGCTGTATCCATCCGCTATGAAGCGAAAGCCGCAGGACCCTGAGGTTGCCAAAGTGCTTTCAGGCAAGTTGATTGCACTCATTGTATTAGTCGGTTCCGTGACCGCAACCTTCCTACTGGCAGCGTACTTCTACATGCTGTCTCTCGATCTTCCACTTAAGGAAATACAGACTCTTATGTTTGTGGGTGTATCGGTGAGCTCAATATTCATGGCATTCTCTATGAAAAGCTTTGGAACGCCTCTTTGGGAGCTTTCACTGTTCTCAAACCGATTCCTACTCGGGTCATTGGCTGCAAGTGCGTTCTTCTTGGCGCTCGCGCTGTACGCACCTCCATTCCAAGCGTTGGTACACACCGTACCGCCGACCGCGATTGAGGTAGGGCTCTTTGTTATCTTCGGTCTCTTGAACCTTGCCACGATTGAAGTTGCTAAATGGATTATCTTTATCCGACCTGAGAGAAAGAGGCATTCTTGATATACTACTGATATATGGAACCTGGACTCATTCTTCTCGTCGTTGTCGTGCTCTTTATTGCCCAAGGCATTGGTCTCTGGTTTATGTTGGGGCGCAAGAAAGAGGAGGTGGTAGCGGACGACCGAGGGTTGATTATGCTGCAGAAGCAGATTGAAAACCTTGAGCGTGCACTGGATTCCCGTATGGCAGAATCATCACGTACCGTACACGAGACTATGCGATCACAAGTGGGAGAGAGTTCACGTCTTCTTCGTGAGATCACTGCAGAGATTACCTCCGTTAAAGAGATTGGACGCGAGACTGGGAAGTTTGCAGAGCAGCTAAAGAACCTTCAGGACATTCTCAAGAACCCAAAGCAGCGCGGAATTCTGGGCGAGTACTATCTTGAAACAGTGTTGAAGAATGTACTACCGCCCGGCATGTTCCAAATGCAGTATCCGTTCACGAATGGAGAGATTGTGGATGCCGTAGTGTTTGTAAATAAGAAGGTAGTTCCTATTGATTCAAAGTTCTCACTGGATAACTACAATCGATTCATCCACACCGAAGGCGCAGAGCGAGTATCTATGGAGAAAGCGTTTGTGAATGACTTGAAGCTTCGAATTACGGAAACGGCAAAGTACATCCGGCCAGAAGAAGGAACCATGGACTTTGCTTTTATGTTCATCCCTTCAGAGGGTATCTACTACGATCTCCTCACCAATCAGGTTGGAGCAGGTGAGGATGAGAACCTCATCCAGCGTGCCGCGTCCAAATACAAGGTCATCATTGTTTCTCCTACGTCATTCCTCGCATACCTCCAGACGGTCATGCAGGGCCTTAAGGCGCTCGAAATTGAGCATAAGGCGGTAGAGATACAGAAGCGTGTTGGCGAGCTTGGAAAGCACGTAGGAGCCTATGAGGAGTACTACAAGAAGCTTGGAAATGCGCTCGGTACCGCTGTTTCGCACTATAACAGCGGATATAAGGAGCTGGGGAAGATAGATAAGGATGTATACCGTATTTCAGAGTCTCGAATCGGTATAGAACAAGAGCTTTTGGAGAAGCCAGGGGCTGCGGATGAATAGGGTATAGAGGGCGTAAACCCCTGAAATCAGGCCTATTTACATATATACAGGCATCATGTATTCTGTGGAGACTATGCAATACGCAGTTATAAAGACAGGGGGCAAGCAGTATGTTGTTGCCCCAGGAGACCTTGTTACCATTGAAAAGCTTGGTAGCCGTTCTCTTACTCAAGATTTCAAGCGGGGAGATGCAATCTCATTTGATGAGGTACTTCTAACTGATGATGGTGCTAAGACTGTTATCGGAGCCCCTATGATCTCAGGAGCTAAAGTAACTGGTACTGTTTTCTCCGTCGGACGTGCTAAGAAGATTGAAGTTGTTAAATACAAGGCGAAGAGCCGATACCTGAAGCGCAATGGTCACCGACAGCCATTCATCAAGGTAAAGATTGATGCAGTAGCTTAAGCCAATGACCCGCAGAAATGCGGGTCTTGACTTTAGTGCTTCAGAGGAGCTTACTGATATAAGCAAAGGAGATCGTTATGCGTGAACAGGAAGTGTACGCGTTCGAGCCTGCGTCCAAATGGTACTGGTCCATTCTGCACGTGGTGTATGCTCGAACCTATCGAGCATCAGCGGCAGTCTACATTGCATACGTGGCATACGTGGAGCCGGTGGTCGTCAGTATTCAGGGGTTCATCAAATGATGGACCCCTTTTACGTTTCCTTCCTGTTCTGCAGCGCTCCTGAAAGCGTCTCGGCATCTGAATATTCCAGTTCAGAGCCGGTAGCGAGTCCACGGCCCAATACTGAAATACGGAGGTGATCACGTAGGGGAGTAACAATCTCACGCACTCGGTCAGAGGTGTGTTCGCCCTCGGATGTTGCTGATAGCGCTAACACCAACTCGGTGAGTCCCAACGGAATCTGACGCTCAATAGTTGCAATGAGTTCTCGCTCTCGAATTGCCCCTTTGCCAGAGAGGGTCAGTACACCACCAAGTACGAAGTATCTCCCTCGGTATGCGTTTGCTCGCTCAAGAGCAGCTAAGTCTTGATCCTTCTCCACAACAAGCAGCAGGGCATCGTCACGGTTAGGGTCAGTACAGTATGTACAGGCAACACCTGAGAAGTTGGCAAACCGCATGCAGTATGGGCATTGACGTACATCATCTGCCAGATGGTGAATAAGGTCTGCGACACGCTCACGGTCGTACCCTGAAACGTTTAGAAGGTGGTATACAAAGCGCTTAGCTTGTCGCGGCCCAATACCAGGGAAACGTTCAAATGCACGAGCTAGTTCTTCAACGCGATCAATCATATCTAAAATTCACCAGCCAGGTCACCATATCCAGATTTATCAACAGACATGAAGGTAGTGCGTTTCCCGTCGAAGTACAACTCAGCTACACCGGTTGGTCCGTTACGGTGTTTCTCGATGAGAATCTCCGCAATGTTCGCTCGATCGCTATCAGGATTTCCTTTGTCTTCACGGTGGATGAACATAACAACGTCGGCATCCTGCTCGATAGATCCAGAGTCACGAAGGTCAGAAAGACGCGGCTTTCCTCCACGCTGCTCCACTGCACGAGACAGCTGTGACAGGGCAAGTACGGGTACATCAAGCTCACGAGCAAGTCCTTTGAGTGAGCGAGAGATTTCGGTAACCTGTTGCACCATAGAGTCAGAGCCTTTGGTGCTTGTTGGTGACATGAGCTGGAGGTAGTCAACGATGATAAGGCCGATTCCTTGCTCACGCTTCAAACGTCGCGCAACGGCACGCATAGCGAGAATATTGTTTCCAGGCTTATCGTCGATAAAGATAGGTGCCTTTGAGAGTACTTCCAGTGCATCCCGGATGCGACCAAAGTCTTCTTCAGCCGTAATGGCTCCTGTACGAATCTTCCATGAGTTAACGGCAGATTCAGCAGAAAGCATACGGTCGATAATCTGCTCTGAGCTCATTTCGAGCGAGAAAATACCAACGGGTACGTTGTGACGCACGGCAGCGTTGCGCGCAATATCAAGCGCAAATGATGTCTTACCAACAGAAGGGCGAGCTGCAAGGATGATGAGGTCAGACGGGTGGAGACCAGAGAGAAGGTTGTCGAGTTCAGGAAAGCCAGTTGGAGTACCGCGTACACCACCCTCTTGTTTTGATAGGGCCTCAATACGGTCCCACGTCTCGCCAATCTTGTCCTTAATAGCGACAAACTTATGTACCGATGCTCCGTTACCTATTGCCATAATTGCTTTCTCAGCATCATCAAGAAGCTGTGTCGTCTCGCGCGACTCGTCATAGCAGGACTCTCCAATATCATTTGCAGCTTCGATAAGGGCACGTGTCACATGCTTACGAGCTACCAGTTCCGCATAGTGCGCGAAGTTACCTGGAGAAGGTGCAGAACTTGCAAGCTCAGCAATATAGGCACGACCACCGATACGTTCAAGTGTACCCTTGGAAGTCATCTTTTCGGAAAGAGTAAGAATGTCGATCGGTTCACTCTTCTCAGAGAGTTCACGCATCGCCTCAAATATCATCTTGTGCTTTTCAGCATAGAAAGAATCAGGGCGTACGATATCGGATACGTCGTGAATACCGTCAGGCTTCAGGAGAAGAGCACCAAGTAGTCCGCGTTCAGCTTCGAGACTTTGTGGAGGGACGCGGAGGTTTGAGGATGCCATTGCTCCTCATTGTATCATTTTGCGTTTGGTGTGAAGAGGGGGCCGGAAGGGCTGTCGTCCACATGATATCCCCGTTTTGAAATGTGGATACGTAACTCATCTGAACGTGCAAAATCCTTATTAGAACGAGCTTCTGCACGCTCCAGTGCCAGTTCGCGCACATCAGCAGGTATCTCGTTGATGGATAGTGTTTTCTGGATAGGTGGCGTAACGAGGGAAAGACCCAGGTGTTTGTCTGCAGTGACGACGAGCGCCCACTTCTGTGCGTCTGAATACTCTTCGCTTTTGAGCGTGTCCCAAAGAAGAGCAATTCCTTGTGGTGTACCTAGATCATTGCGAAGGAGAGAAATAAACTCTTGTCGAGCCTCTGATTCCTTTTCAACACCGTTAGCCGCATTCTTACTGTCAGCACATAGTTTCCAAAGTCGAGTCAGTGCCTCGTTGCTTGCCATTGCCGCCTCCCAGGTAAAGGAAAGAGGGGAGGAATAGTGCGCTTGGAGGTAGAGGTACCGAAGAGCGAGTGGGTGTAGACCTTTATCTTCAAGTTCAGATAAATACACTACGTTCTGTACTGACTTCGCAATCTTGTCGCCAGCAATAGAAATGAATGCATTGTGCATCCAGTAGGTAGCAAAGCGTTTTCCTGAGACAGCTTCGGACTGAGCAATTTCGTCGTTGTGGTGCACGGGAATGTGATCGATACCGCCGGTATGAATATCAATCTGTTCTCCGAGCAGAGCTTTGCTCATTGCAGAACACTCAATGTGCCAGCCAGGGAACCCGGTACCCCATGGCGAGCTCCACTCCTGTTGCCGTTGGCTGTTTCTTGGAGAAAGTTTCCAAAGAGCAAAGTCGGCTGGAGTATGTTTCTCTTTGTTCTCAGTAATACGTCTACCAACACTTGCTACCATTTCTTCTTTAGAAAGGAACTCTTTAATATTTCCCAGCACCCCGTACTGCGGGAATGTGGATACATCAAAATACACGCCATCTGAAGTGGTATACGTGTGTCCTCGCTTCTCGAGCTCTTGAATGAACGCAATCTGCTCCTTTATATACTCTGTCGCTCGTGGGAATACTATCGAATTGGTATCAATATGGAGCTGCTGCAGGTCGGCGAGGAAAAGGTGAGTGTATTTATCAGCTAGTTCTTGGGCATTGAGCCCAGCCTCAAGCGCACCCTTTTCCATCTTGTCTTCACCTGAGTCTGCGTCATCTGTAAGGTGTCCAACGTCAGTAATGTTGATGACGCGATGTACGTGATAGCCAGCTTCGATAAGTGTGCGGGCAAGGGTGTCGGAGAAAATGTACGACCGAAGATTTCCAATATGTGCTTGGCTGTACACGGTAGGACCACAGGTATAGAGGGATACCTCGCCCGGTTTCAACGGGATAAAGCGCTGCTTGGTAGTACCCAGTGTATTGGTGAGGAATATAGGAGCATCACTCTTAGTAAGTGAAGCAGAACGAGTGAACGGCCACATATACCTCTATTCTATCACTTCCTCTAGAGCCAGTGCTTAAAACGGAAGAACGCAAAGAAGCTCGCCGCAAGGGTGGTCATAATCCCAACAATGATCCAGAAATCACCTGGTGATCCAACAATTGGGAGGTAGTGGGTGTTCATACCAAACATGCTGGTGATCAGCGTAAGTGGGAATGTTACGAAGGCCATGATGGTCAGTGTCTTCATTACCTGGTTCTGTGAGTAGTTGAGGAGCGAGTCGTTTGCATTGCGAAGCTCGGTTGCTGCAGAACGGTATGAACGAACAAGGGCTGCAACATGGTTACGCTCAGCAGAAATATGCATGGCATGTGCCTCAAATTTCTTGCCAAAGAACGACGTGGTGCAAATTGCTGCGAGGAATACCGACAGCGCCTCAGCGTGACGCTCGAGTGCTGTTTCAAAACGCAGTAGTATACGGCCTACTCGAGAGATATCTTCAACCGTCTGTCGGCCCTTACCTACAAAGATGTCCTGCTCAATGCGCTCAAGCATGCGTGAGATAGTTTCTGCTTCCTCACGAATAGCGCTATACAGTCGACGCATAATTCGTTCAAGTAACTCCTCTGCGGTGTTGATAGGGTGGGGAAGACCGAGAAGA
>JAHJIK010000049.1 GCA_018823385.1 Patescibacteria group bacterium
GTAGAGCGGCGCACGGGTGAGTAACGCGTGGGTAATCTCCCTTGGTGACCGGGATAACAGCGGGAAACTGCTGCTAATACCGGATAATCTTCATGTTTAACTTCATGGGGTAAAGGTGGCCTCTGCTTGCAAGCTACCACACCGAGATGAGCCCGCGTCTCATTAGCTAGTTGGTAAGGTAATGGCTTACCAAGGCTACGACGCTTAGGGGAGCTGAGAGGCTGACCCCCACCGATGGGACTGAGACACGGCCCATACTCCTACGGGAGGCCGCAGTCGAGAATCTTCCGCAATGGACGAAAGTCTGACGGAGCGACGCCGCGTGATGGATGAAGTGCCTCGGCACGTAAACATCTTTTATGTGGGACGAAATTATTGACGGTACCACATGAATAAGGGGCTCCTAACTCTGTGCCAGCAGGAGCGGTAATACAGAGGCCCCAAGCGTTACCCGGAATCACTGGGCGTAAAGGGTGTCAAGGCGGTCATATTAGTCTTCCGTTAAATCCAGGAGCTCAACTTCTGGCCCGCGGGGGAAACGGTATGACTTGAGGTTGGGAGAGGTGCGTGGAACTCACGGTGTAGGGGTGAAATCCGTTGATATCGTGGGGAACACCAAAGGCGAAGGCAGCGCACTGGCCCAAATCTGACGCTCACACACGAAAGCCAGGGTAGCGAACGGGATTAGATACCCCGGTAGTCCTGGCCCTAAACGCTGCTCGCTCGTTCTACGGAGTATCGACCCTCTGTGGGACTAAGCTAACGCGGTAAGCGAGCCGCCTGGGTAGTACGATCGCAAGGTTAAAACTCAAAGGAATAGACGGGGACTCGCACAAGCGGTGGAACGTGTGGCTTAATTCGATGATCCGCGAAAAACCTTACCAAGGCTAGAAACCAAGCTGCAAGCTCCCAGAAACGGGAGAATCCTTCGAGGGTGCTTGGCAGGTGATGCATGGTCGTCGTCAGTTCGTGGCTTGAGCTGTTCCCTTCAGTGGGGTAACGAACGCAACCCCCGTTGTCTGTTATATATGTCAGGCGAGACTGCCCCCTCACGGGGGAGGAAGGTGGGGATGACGCCAGATCAGCATGTCCCTTGATGCCTTGGGCCGCACACACGTTACAATGGATGGTACAGAAGGACGCAATACGGTAACGTGGAGCAAATCCAAAAAACCATCCCCAGTTCGGATTGAGGTCTGCAATGACCTCATGAAGCCGGAATCGCTAGTAATCGTGAATCAGCACGTCACGGTGAATACGTTCTCGAGTCTTGTACTCACCGCCCGTCAACTCAAGGAAGTTGGAGGTGCCCGACATCCCATCTAGTATGGGACTACGGCAAATTCAATGACAGGGAGTAAGTCGTAACAAGGCACGGCTAGCGGAAGCTGGTCGTGGAACATATCCAATCGGACCGAGTCATTCGAGAGAATGCTCATTGTCGATGCCTGAGTGGCTGCATGTTGGGTGTCAGATTGTACAGAAGACTTGTCTTCAGTACTCTTTGATTCCCGACATGCAGCCACCCAGAGCGGGAAATGGTACTTATCCCTAAATAGTACTCGGACGCCGGAACAACGCACCGGTGGCATCGGAAGTATCAATTGAGCTTCTGATGTCGAATAGGCGGAGCAAAAGAGTAGATTTCTCCTCGTTCCTTTTCTAGAAAGTATGAAGTTGAGCACAAGGCGGACTTTTTTCCTTCGGGAGAAAAGTCCGCCTTGTGCTTTATCTACGTCTTAAAACTTCAGATTTATTTCATTTGGCCGTGTCTTACTCAAAGTTTAGAATGCATATATGGAAAAGGACGCACGAGAGAAGTTTGAACAAGTAGACGCGCGTTTTGATCAAATAGATAAGAAGTTCGAGGCCGTGGACGCTCGTTTTGATCAAATAAATGAGCGGTTCAGAGCCGTGGATGTTCGATTCGACGCTATAGACAGAAAATTTGATGCGTTATTTGAATATATGCAGAAGCAGTTCGCTTTTCTGCTAGAGACCATGAATGAAGGTTTTGATAGACTGAGCGTACGGGCCACAAAGGCAGAGCTAAGGCTGGAGGATGTAGAGGAAAGAACCGGTATAGCTGAACGAGCTATTGATACAGATGCGGTGACTATAGTTGACCATGAACATCGAATTACCCGGCTTGAGGCGGCCTAGGGAAAACTGGAACTCAAGACACATTTCTGGTACTATCCCGATACGCAAGTGTAGCTCAGTTGGTAGAGCACTCGACTGATACTCGAGCGGTCGTAGGTTCGAATCCTACCACTTGCACCCACAGAAAGCCGCGGCATTGCCGCGGCTTTCGGCTATACTATACGCATGCGAGACACACTCATTATCCTAGGTATTTGTATAGCAGCATTTGTCGTTGGTGGTTATTTATACATTAACAACGTCGGCCCTGCGGCCACAGAGATACCAGAACTTGGTGCGACGGCTGCAACACCTGAACTGGTGACGGAAACAGCAGGACCAGTATCATTCAGTGTAATTAGTCAGGGTACGCGTGCGTCAGGTATTTCAGACAGGAAGAACTTCGCCGTTAGAAGTGAGTTGGCATTCGAAGATTTGTGGCAAAAAGTACACGGGGAAGATGGAGAGGCTCTTCCGAAAGTTGCTTTTGATCAGTACCAGGTGATTGGAGTGTTTGCCGGAATCAAGTCAAGTGGCGGGTATGCAATTTCAGTTGTTTCAGTAAAGGACACCGATACTGAACGGGCCGTCACCATTGCCATCACATCCCCAGGAGAGGGGTGTTCGGTCACTCAAGCCCTCACAAACCCATACCAGCTGATTAAGCTGCCGGCCAGCAATCTGCCGCTAACACGAGAGTACATAGAGGAGATACGTCCGTGCTCATAATTCAGTTTCTGGCCCAGATGCGATAGGATGCATCAATGGAGATTGGAGACCGATTCACCGGGAAAAAGATAACCGTAATGGGGCTTGGTCTGTTGGGCCGAGCTCGTGGAGATGCGCTATTCTTGGCACGCCACGGCGCTGAGCTCATTATTACGGATCTTAAGTCTGAAGAGCAGCTGGCGTCATCGATAGCTGAGTTTTCAGCATTCCCAAGTGTTCGTTTTGTACTAGGGGAACACCGTATTGAAGATTTCAAAGGAAGAGACTTTGTCCTAAAAGCAGCTGGTGTACCCAATGATTCTATATATCTGCAGACGGCGAGAGAGGAAGGAACTCCTGTTGTTATGAGCGCATCATGGTTTGCTGAAGTGTCGGGTGTACGCGTACTAGGTATTACCGGTACACGCGGCAAGTCAACGGTGACCCACATGCTGAATGCAATATTTGAGAAAGCTGGAAGAAAAGTACTTCTAGGCGGTAACGTACAGGGAGTTTCAACACTTGCATTTTTGGATGAGGTGACGCCGGAACATGTCGCTATCCTCGAGCTCGACTCTTGGCAGCTGCAAGGTTTTGGTGAGGCAAAGATGAGTCCTCATCTTTCAGTGTTCACCACTTTCTTTCCCGATCACCTCAACTACTACCCCTCAATGGAGGAATACCTGGCCGACAAGGCAAGTATCTTTTTGTATCAAAAACCAGGCGAGACATTAGTGCTGGGGGCGCAGGCGGAACCACTCGTAACTCCAACATATGGGGACGTGATACCTTCTTCTGTTCAGGTGGTGGCCGAAACCGATTTACCAAGTGACTGGACTCTCCGTGTTCTGGGAGCGCACAACCGATATAATGCGGCTCTCGCACGTGCAGCAGCGCTTGTTGAGGGAATAGACGAAACAGTGATTCGAGCGGCTCTTGAGGGCTTTGGTGGGGTTCCAGGACGCCTTGAATTGGTGCGATCGATTAACGGTATTGAGGTATATAACGATACAAACTCCACAACGCCAGACGCCACTCTTGCAGCTATTCAGGCCCTAACTGAAGCAGGCAAACCAATCATCCTCATTATGGGCGGGTCTGATAAGGGAATAGATATGCAGCCACTTATTGCAAAACTGCCCGACCTCAAAAAGGTGGTACTGCTCGCAGGAACAGGCTCAGAGAAGATCGGTGGGGATATGAAGACTACACTTGAGGCAGCGGTAGACGAGGCTTTTCTCCATGCTGCGCCAGGCGACGCCATATTGTTCAGTCCGGCGTTTGCCTCTTTTGGAATGTTCACAAACGAGTATGATAGGGGAGAGAAATTCAATAGCTATATAGATACAAAAGCATGAGAAAAATACACTTTACCGGTATCGGAGGAATTGGGATGTCAGCACTCGCGCAGCTGTTACAGGAGCGTGGTGATGAAATTGTGGGAACCGATCGTTCAGCAAGTCCCGTAACAGAGATGCTGGAAGAGAAGGGTGTCAGTGTCATCGTTGGACAGAAGGCAGTGAATGTATCTGAAGATACCGACATGTTGGTGTATAGCGATGCGGTACCGGAAGATAACGTGGAGCGTGCGCGCGCATCTGAACTTGGTATTCCACAGCTATCGTATTTCAAAATGCTTGGAACGGTATCGGGTATGAAGCGGACGGTCGCAATTGCAGGAACACATGGGAAGACGACAACAACTGGAATGCTGGCGAAGATTCTGAAGGATGCGGGAGCATCACCAACAGCGGTAGTGGGTTCAATTGTGCAGGACTTTGGAAGCAACTATCTATCAGGAACCTCTGATCTATTTGTCGTTGAAGCCTGTGAATATGAACGTCACTTCCTTGAGTTATCTCCTGAAATACTGGTAATCACCAACATAGAGTTCGATCACACTGACTACTATGACGACCTTGCTGATGTACAGGATGCGTTCCGGTCTCTCATTAAGAAGCTCCCATCTAACGGGGTCATTGTTACCGATGTAGAGAACTCAAATATTCAACCGTTGCTTGAGGACACTAATCTGCAGGTGGTGGACTATATGTCTGAGCCTGAATACTCTCTCATACTGCCTGGTGACTTCAATGTCATGAATGCTCGAGCAGCAGCTGCAGCCGCAAAGATTGCGTTTCCTAAGGTGTCGGCGTCAACAATTAGTGAGTCACTGAAAACATTTAGAGGTACCTGGCGTCGTTTTGAATATAAAGGAACGACAGAAAGTGGTGCAGAAGTATACGACGACTACGCACATCACCCAACCGCTATTAAAGAAACAATTCGCGCGGCAAAGGGGAAGGTGAATGGGCGAATTATTGTTGCATTCCATCCGCACTTGTATAGTCGTACACGAGACCTCATCGATGGGTTCTCACGTGCATTTGCTGGGGCAGATGACGTCGTGATTGCACCAATCTTTGCTGCACGCGAAATTGATGACGGTACCATTTCATCTGAGATTCTAGCTGATCGAATTGTAGCTGAAGGGGTCAAAGCGCATGCAGAAGACTCACTTGAAGCGGTTGAGGCATACCTCCGCAAAGAATTGAAAGAAGGTGACACTCTTATCACCATGGGGGCGGGTGATATATACAAAGTTGCAGAGGCGTTAGTGAAATAGCTAAAGCATTTACAAAGTAAGAACGTATGGTACTGTGTGCCTACGTTCTTTTTGTGTTCATATAGCGAGAAAGGAGGTGCTTCGTGCGCCAATCGATAATACTGGTTATTGCGGCCGGTCTCACCTGGGACCATGGCAAACCGGCTTTGGACTCTGAGTCCAGGAGAGTCTGTGAAGAGGCCGCTCGACTCGCCAAAGAGATTTCGGACGCGATCCTTTACTGCACAGCCGGAGTTGCGACTGAGTATGAGTCGGTTATCATGTCGCGGTTGATGAAAGAGTATCTCATCAAGTGTGGTGCTTCCCCGGCCAGGACCTTGGATTATTGTGCGCCAAATTTCACCACAGTCGGCGAGGCACGGTGCTTCTGGGAGTCTGTTCTCAAGGAATGGAGAGGGGACGACTACAGTGATTACATGGTGTATGTCGTCGCACGTTCCTGGCATGCTCCCCGAGTCGAACTTGTAATGTGGTCGACTGTTCCGCGACCGCTCTTGAATCATGTTGTCATTCGCATGGTTCATGCCGTGTCGGAAGAATGGCACTTTGAAAAGCGTCTCGAATGGCTTCGTTGGCTGAAAGGTTTTCGGCATGTCATGTTTGGCTTTTGGAGACAGTTTCGCTTTCAGTGATCGCAGCGCATCAAGAGGGGTCAAATACGCGACGGGGTCTTACAAACCCCGTCGCTTTTCTTTTAGTACGTAACCAAGTAGTCTTTGCATATATGGGAACACTTTCAGTAGTAGCAACACCAATAGGGAACTTGGGAGACATCACACTTCGAGCTATCGACGTGCTGAAGTCCTGTGACGCCATCGCCTGTGAAGACACGCGCGTAACTGCGAAGCTCCTTGCTCGTTTTGAAATCCAGAAGCCGCTTCTCGTATATCATGCGCGCAGTGGGCGAATTGCTTCGACTCGTATTCTGCAAGGTCTTTCTGAAGGGAAACACATTGCGCTTGTTACAGACGCCGGAACACCAGGTATTTCAGATCCGGGCAGTGAGCTGGTTCGCGAGGTTCGTGAACGTCTTGGGGACGAAGTTCGTATTGATGCAATACCAGGGCCCTCTGCTCTCGGCGCAGCACTTTCAATTGCAGGAGTTCCCACACATGAGTTTGTATTCTATGGATTCCTTCCGCACAAAAAAGGACGCCAGACGCTTCTAAAAGAAATATCTGAGAGCGAGCGAACCTCTATTTTTTATGAATCTCCACACCGCATTGAGAAAGCGCTTGCGTCACTTGCTGAGCTGCTGTCAGAGAATAAGAAGGTGACTGTGTTGCGAGAATTGACGAAAATGCACGAGACCGTCGTTGCTGGAACGGCAGAAGAAATGGCAGCACATTTCACTTCGCATCCTGGTGAAGTACGCGGAGAATTTGTGGTGATAGTTTCTGCCTGATACACTCAAAGAATGTCGCGTGAAAGTGTACTTATCTTACTTGGTGTACTAACTGCTTTTTCTCCTTTTTCTGGATTACCAATTGCGTGGTTGCTCTGGATACTTCCTGTCGTTGGTGTGTGTCGTTATAATCGGCATTTCTTTTAAACTACAAAAGCTTCTTGCGCCAATATCTGCTACGGACGAAGAGAATGTTGCATAGGTACCTAACACGGCTCTATAACTTTCTCAGCTTTATTTTATTTTCACCACATATTCTATGTATGACGTGCTCGTCATACTAGTCACGCGGTATACTGAATGGTAATGGAGAACCCGGATAGAGTTACATACTTTGCAGCGACAGACTCGCGTGGCAAAAAAGTACCGTTTGGTATCAAAGCAGAAGATCGGACGAAACACATGTACGTCATCGGGAAGACGGGAATGGGTAAGTCGACGATGCTTGAGAACCTCGCCATTCAGGATATCCGCAACGGAGAGGGTCTTGCATTCATTGATCCGCACGGCAGCACTGCTGAGAAGCTTTTGGAGTATGTTCCAAAGGAGAGAATTAAGGATGTGGTGTACTTTGCACCGTTTGATCTTGATAACCCAATTGCCTTCAACGTGATGGAGGATGTGGGATACGACAAGCGTCACCTGGTTGTGTCTGGCCTTATGGCGACCTTCAAGAAGATTTGGGTTGATGCGTGGAGTGCCCGAATGGAGTACATCCTTACCAATACACTTCTGGCACTTCTTGAGTACCCGGGCGCAACTCTTCTTGGTGTGAACCGAATGTACACGGATAAAGGGTATCGAAAGAAAGTGGTGGAGAATATTAAGGATCCGGTAGTGAAGGATTTCTGGATTAAAGAGTTTGCAACCTATACTGACCGGTACACACAGGAGGCAACACCGGCTATCCAGAACAAGATTGGTCAGTTCACCTCAAATCCGCTGATTCGAAACATTATCGGACAGCCGACATCGTCCTTCGACATTCGAGATGCGATGGATAACAAGAAGATCATTATCATCAATCTTTCAAAGGGATTGGTAGGTGAGGTTAATATGCGTCTCTTGGGTAGTATGCTTACGACCCGTATGTTCTTGGGAGCAATGAGTCGAGCTGATGTGGGGCCTATGGACATGAAGAAGCTTCCTAACTTCTACTTCTACGTGGATGAGTTCCAGAACTTTGCGAACGAAACCTTTGCTGAGATTTTGTCTGAGGCTCGTAAGTACAAATTGAACCTCATTATCGCTCACCAGTATGTTGAACAAATGGAAGAAGAAGTGCGTGCCGCGGTATTTGGTAACGTAGGTACGACTGTTGCGTTCCGAGTAGGACCATTCGATGCAGAGGTTTTGGAGACAGTATTCTCACCCGAATTCTTGAAAGAAGATTTAGTGAATCTTGGATTCGCCCAGATCTATCTTTCGCTCATGATTAATGGTGTGGGGTCTCGACCATTTTCCGCCGTTACAATTCCACCAATTGAAGCGCCTGCGCATTCATACAAGAGTGATGTAGTTGAGTCGTCGAGAAAAACATATGCCAACAAGCGATCGGTAATCGAGCAGGCTATCTTGGCTGAACTTGAAGAAATGTTGGCAGCGCCGCCTCCTGATCCCGTTAAGCCATCATACAAAAAAGCGCCACCAGCATCGTCTCGACCGGCAGAACGTTCTGCGCCTAGACCTGAACAGCGTGAGCAGTCGCAGCGTCCACGGACTGACGAGCCAAAGCGGAATACCACAGAGCGGCCTCGCGAGAGGGAAGCTAAAGTGCAATCTACACCTCCTCAAAAAACCGCAGAGGATTTACGTTCAATCTTGAAGACCATGACCACTTCAACGGAACAGGGACGGAAAAAGGTTGATGAAAAGAACAAATCATCTCTAAAGGGAGCACTGTCTGAAGTGCTAAAAGATGCTCCAAAGCAGGAACCTAAGCGACCTCCTCAAGAGCAAAAGCATACCCCGCGAGACTCTGCTCCAAAAGCGCCGGCACCGTTTGAAATTCCCGAAGACACATTACGAGCTATCTTTAAAGAAGATGTATAGATACATACGAACAGTACTCCTGGTCGGTTCGCTCATTGCGGCCTCCCAAGCGGAGGCCGCAATTCTTATTAACGAAGTGGCATGGATGGGAAGTGATATCGAGAATGGTAGTAGCTGTGAGTGGGTTGAGTTGTATAACCCAGACACGCTTGCAGTTAACCTCAGTAGTTGGAGCCTCTCGATTGCCAACTCCGGAGGCAGTACACCAAAAGTAATTACCATATCCGAACTTGATGGATTTGGAACAGTGCTTGAACCAAATGCATTCTATATACTCGCTCGGGATTCCGGCGTATGTCTTGAACATATGCCGGGCAATACCGCGAACTGGTCCGGATCATTTGGAACAGGCATCTCAAACACCGGCTCAACAGTTACGCTTCGTGATTCAGCTGGTATCACTATTGATGCGGTTGATGCCAGTGAAGGGTGGGGCGAAATCGGCGGATACAATGTCTCGGGCAGGGCGAAGCTGACGCCGCAACGCAACGGAACCGGGTGGGTGACTGCCGCACCTACACCAGGAGCGGTAAACGCAACGCAATCAGAAAGCGTGGACACAGAATCGACGACGTCTAAAAGTACGTCTTCTACAAAAAAGACGTCGCCTCCCAAAATATACGTAGAAGCAGGTGGCGACAGAACCGTCTCAACGAATGCAGACACTGACTATCGTGCACTGGTATATACCGATCAGGGTAGGATCGTTAGGACTGCAAAGATGCTGTGGACATATGGCGAGGGAAGTTCAGACAGAGCTGCCGCAGGGTATCACAAATACCGAGAGCCGGGTGAGTATCTTGTTCACGTGCAGGCACAGGACGGTTGGAGAGTTGCGGATGACACTTTCATTGTTCTTGTAGACGATGCAGAAATAGATATTAGCGATGTGTCAGAGAAGGGTGTGGCGCTTAGAAACTTCGATTCTCGTATCTTAGATATGTCGTATTGGAAGCTGTTGGTGGATGGGATCTTTTTCCGAATTCCTCAAGGAACGTACATCCTTCCAGGTCGCACGGTGTACTTCTCGCCTGAAGTCACTGGACTGCCTATTTCAGATAGCGCGTCGCTCCTGTATCCGGGAGGCAATCTACATTATGAGTATAAGGTTGCAACCTCTACAGACGACGGTCGGTACTAATAGATATAGGACGTAACAAAATAATACGATGAGTAAGGCATAGAAGCCCCCGCCCGCAGAACATTGTCTCTGTGGGCGGGGGCTGCACCTGGCTTTGTATTTCCTCAATTTTCAAGTATCGTACTTATATATGGCAAAGACAATTCTCGTAACAGGCGGTGCTGGCTTCATTGGTTCGCACCTTTGCGAACGGCTGGCAAATGAAGGGAACACTGTCATCTCTTTGGACAACTATTTCACAGGCTCTAAAGACAATCATGTTGCCGGAGTTGAGTATCGCGAAGGCCATACTAAAGATATTGAAAAACATGTACCTGAGTCACCTGATCTTGTGTATCATTTAGGGGAGTATTCACGGGTAGAGCAGAGTTTGGAGGAGCCAGAGCTTGTTTGGGATCTAAATAAAACAGGTACTTTTGCAGTACTTGAGTTTGTGCGTAACCGAGGTTCTAAAATTATTTATGCAGGCTCGTCTACAAAATTTGGAGACGGCGGTCTTGGTCGAGATCAGAGTCCTTATGCTTGGACGAAGGCCACGAACACTGAGCTGGTTCAGCTTTACGGGTCGTGGTATCAGGTGCCGTATGCAATTACATATTTTTACAATGTTTATGGCCCGCGCGAGCGTTCAGGTAAATACGGAACAGTGGTAGAGATATTTCGGCAGAAGGTTAAAAACAAGGAACCTCTGCTTGTGAATGCGCCAGGGTCCCAAAAAAGAAATTTTACGCACGTTTTCGATATTATAAATGGTCTTGTTTTGGTTGGCGAGAAGGGTGTGGGTGATGATTTCGGGATCGGAAACCCAAAAGCGTATTCAATTATCGAAATCGCAGAAATGTTCGGTGGTGAAATTACAATGATGCCAGAAGTGAAGGGTAATAGAATGGGGTCAGATATTGATACAATAAAAACCGGCATGCTTGGCTGGGCTCCAAAATATTCTCTCCCAGATTACATTAATTCTGCGATTGATGTCTAAGAAGGTATTAATATTTTCTCTTAACTACTACCCTCGGTTTACTGGTGGTGCCGAGGTCGCAATTAAAGAGATTACGGACCGCATATCTCCCGAAGAGATGGAGTTCCATATGGTCACGCTTCGTTTCGATTCTAATCTTCCCAGAACAGAGTTGGTTGGAAATATTACAGTGCACCGAATTGGTCCTGCAGTTAAGAATCCGACCATCTCTGATCTTAGAAAATTTCCGTTACATTTTAATAAACACCTCTACCAGTTCCTTGCTGCTGCAAAAGCATTGAGCCTGCACAAGCAAATTCAATTTGATGCTACTTGGGCAATGATGGCTCATTCGTGTGCAGTGCCTGCAGGAATATTCAAAACTCTTAAGCCGGATGTTCCATATCTCCTGACGCTGCAAGAAGGTGACCCACCTGAAAATATCGAACGTTTAGCAAGACCAGTCTGGCCTTTGTTTAAAAGGGGTTTTACTACCGCAGATGCGATGCAGCCTATATCAAATTTTCTTTTGGCATGGGGCCTAAGAATGGGTTTTAAAGGTGTATCAAAAGTAATACCAAATGCAGTAGACACAGCCCATTTTTCTTACCCCTATGCAGTTGAAGAGATAAACAGGATCAAGAAAGCTCTTGGAAAAAATGAAGGAGATATCTTTGTGGTCACCACGTCACGTTTAGTGCATAAGAATGGAATAGATATCGTTATTCGAGCACTTCCGCTCTTACCAGAAAATGTATTCTTCCTGATTTACGGCATTGGTCCTGAAGAAGACAAGTACCGAAAGCTTGCAGAAGAGATTGGTGTTGCTGCGCGTACTCGTTTTATGGGTCAGATTGAACATGATGAAATGCCGCTGATGCTCAAGGCCTGTGACATTTTTGCCCGCCCTTCTCGCTCAGAAGGCATGGGCAACTCATTTATAGAAGCCATGGCGGCTGACCTACCTGTAATTGCAACCCAGGTGGGAGGTATTGCTGACTTCTTATTCGATTCTGAAAAGAATACAGATAAGGATGCTACTGGCTGGGCGGTTGAAATGGAGAGTGAAGAGGAGATTGCACGTGCGATAAGGGATATTATGGAAAATCCAGCCAAAGCAGAAAAGGTAGTTGCAAATGCTAAAGCTATGGTGCTTTCAAATTATGACTGGAGTCAAATTACATCAGACATGAAAAAACTTTTAATAGGTATCATGAAGTAATTATGAGAATTCTTGTTGTATCACCGATATCTACTACCGCAATCGGAGGTCCTGCCTATGTGACGAGATCGCTTGTCGAGCAGCTACAACAGAGTGGGAATGAGGCGTTGGCAACATGCCCAACTCGACTGGAAATGAGAACCTTTCCACTTTTCAGACAGATATTAATATTTTTTCGTGCAGTTAGTGTATCTCGATCCTTTGAGAATCTTATTTTGCTCGATGTAACAAGTACCGGTTTACCATTTGGGCTTGCTGCTAGACTCCTTGGAAAAAGAGTTGTCGTACGTGTGGGGGGTGATTTTCTTTGGGAATCGTATGTTGAGCGAACTGGCAAAGCAGTATTACTTTCAGAATTTTATTCTGAAAGGAGAACGCTTTCTCTGTACGAAACAATGATTAAGTGGGCAACTCGAACCACACTCCACTTAGCTGATGACATTGTTTTTACCACACCATGGCTTAAGCAAATATGGGAAGCTCCGTATTCTCTTGAACAAAAAAGTATTCACATCATATCGAACCCTTTGCCGTCACGAGATCTCCAGCCTCCCCCGGAGAAGAAAGTCTTTCTCTCGTCAGGGCGCCCGATGCGAATCAAGAATATAGAAATGTTGAAGAATACCGTATGGCCTCAAATCCAAAAAGAGTACCCTGAGGCTGTTCTGGATACTGAACCGAAGAAACATGAGGAGTATAAAGAAGCACTTAAGTCTGCGTACGCAGTGATTCTTCCATCGCTAAGTGACGTATCTCCAAACAGCATATTGGAAGCCATAAGTTACGGAAAGCCGTTTATCTGTACAAAAGACACTGGTTTGTTCGAAACATACAAGGAGGCCGGTATATTTGTGAACACGCAAAATACTGAAGAGATGGTGTTTGCTATTCGAACGTTACTAACGCCAGAAGGGTATGCTGAAGCAAAATCACAGGTGGACGCTGTGGTGTATCCGAGAGATGATAAAACTCTCGCAGAACAGTATCTAGAAATACTGATACCATAAAGGTATGAAGGTTCTCTTCTTGGGCTCTGACCCCTCTCTGTTTGATACAGAAAGTGCCGCACACAAAAGAATGCGTACCTATGCAAACGCCATAGGGGATTTGCATATATTGTCGGGCGCTAGAAAAAACATCTGCGAGTCATTTTTTACTGAGCAGGGAACACTCACGCTGTATGGAATTCGTGCACCCAAACTATGCCTCCCGTTCCTTTTGGCACGCAAGGCACACAAGATAATAGTTGATCATGATATAGAGGTAATTTCAGCTCAAGATCCGTTCGAGCACGGCAGGGCAGCTGTAAGCGCTGCGCGGGGAACATTTGCAAAAGTGCACATCCAAATCCATACTGACTATCTTTCGCACTGGTATGTGCATGGAAAAATTTTCAGAGGAGCTACCGTACCTGTACCTGTTTTAAATAGGGTTCGCAGGAGAATTGCAGAACAGGTGCTGCTAAAAGCCGATGGCATCCGAGTCGTGTCTGAGCGTATACGGGAGTCGCTTCTTAAGAAGTACGGCACAACGATTCCTGAACCCTCAGTTATACCGATTGGAGTTGCCGCAATAACACCCCAACCAATTGCACTGCCGTCTCATCAGTTCACCTTTGCTCTTTTGGCCGCGGGGCGACTTGAGCCCGAGAAAAGAATTGAGGATATTCTATACGCAATAGCTCGAATAGTTGCCGAGTATCCGAGTCTCGGACTATTTATTGTTGGAAGCGGAAGCGAAAGGAAAAAGTTGGAACGAATGGCAACCGGTCTTGGTATTCGAGACCGTGTTATATTCCTGGGCGAGCGGGGTCAGGATGCGCCAGGACTTATGGCAAGCGCGCAGGCATTCATACAGGCAAGTGCATATGAGGGATATAGTCGTACCCTGGTGGAGGCAGCTCTTGCCCGTGTGCCAATCATCACTACTGACGTGGGTATTGTTGGAGAGGTGTTTAAAGGCTATGAACAGGTTCTAGCAGCTCCCGTAGGAGATCCTGCAGCTCTTGCGACACATATTGCGGGGCTAATTGAAGATGTGCAGGCAAGAAAATTTCTAGTAATTGAGGCTGAAAAATCAGTTCGCAGCCACCTTGCACAGTTCGAAGACGTCCCGAACCTTGTTGCCGCTGACCTTAAATCTCTGGTCTCTATATGAAACTTCTAGTTGTAACACAAATAGTAGATACGTCAGATCCGGCGCTGGGTTTTTTTCATGAATGGCTAGTTGAATTTGCGCACAACTGTTCTGAAGTAATCGTTATCTGCCTAAAAAGGGGGGAATGTAATCTGCCAAAGAATGTAAGAGTATTCAGTTTGGGGAAAGAGAAAAAACAGTTTTCAAAGGCAACCTACGGGTTGCGATTCCTGCGGTTAATACTTAAATACAGGAATGAATATGATTCAGTATTTGTACACATGAACCCGGAGTATCTTGTAATTGGTGGTCTGTTTTGGCGATTTTTTGGTAAAAAAAGCTCACTTTGGTATCTGCACAAACACGTTGATTTAAAACTTAAGATTGCAGTTTTGCTTACTGATACAGTTATTACAGCTTCTAAGGAAAGTTTCCGATATTCGACCAAAAAATTAGTAATTTTGAGTCACGGCATTTCAGTGGACGCAGGAGGCATCCACAAGAGAGCCGCAAAAGCTATTACAGTCATAACAACCGGGCGTGTTAGCTCGTCTAAGAGAGTTATTGAGATGCTGAGTGCTATAGAAAGATTACAGCAAAAGATACATGACGTTCAGTTTGTGATAGTGGGAGCACCGGTTACTGACGAAGATAAAATTTACATGGGTAAAGTTGCTAGCTTTATTGAGGAATCCGGCCCTTTAAAGGGAAGAGTTACAGTATTGGGCTCAGTGCCGCATAGTCAGATAGGAGAATTGGTCGCGTGTAGTGACGTTTTTTTGAATCTTAGCGAAACCGGGAGTATGGATAAGGCTGTTCTGGAGGCGCTGTTTCTTGGTGTTCCTGCCGTAACATCGAATGTTGCATTTGCCCGCCTCTTGTCAGGTAGCTCCTTATTCCTAGAAAGAATCGACCCTGAAACCGTATCCAGCGCGATTCAAAAGGCTCTAGTTGCTGATATTTCTGGGATTTCAGCTAAGGTGCGTGCAGACCATAGCCTCAAGTCGCTGATTCCGCGTATAGTTGCTACACTTAAACAGCATGAGCGAAGGACCTCAGGTAGACAGCAGACACTATAACTTCAATTCGTACTCATTTGAAGATCGTTTTGTAAGTTACTATTGGCAGCTGAAAACGGTTATCGGTACAAAGCCTTCGGCAGTACTGGAGGTTGGCGTCGGTGATAAAGTATTTGGCTCTTTCATCACGAACAATACTGCGATTAATTACACGTCAATCGATATTGCCGAAGATCTTAATCCAGACGTACTGGGTAGTGTCACTTCTATACCGCTCGAAAGTAATTCGTACGATGTCGTTTGCGCATTCGAAGTGTTGGAGCATTTGCCTTATGATCAATTTGAATTGGCAATTGCTGAAATGGTAAGAGTCGCCAGAAAGAACGTCGTCATAAGTCTTCCTCATTTTGGACCTAATGTCTCATTTTCTTTGAAGTTCCCGCTGTTTCCACTGCTGCGGTTTTCACATAAGCTCAGTATTCCCAAGGAACATGTGTGGAATGGGCAGCACTACTGGGAGTTGGGAAAGAAAGGTTTTCCTGTTAAAAGAGTACGTAATGCTATGGAGAAGTACGGCAAAATAAAAACTGATTTCGTTCCTTTCAATAGTCAGTACCACCACTTCTTTGTGCTTGAGGTTGCATCATAATCATATGAATGAATTAAACCGACACCCCAGCCTAAAGGATATAGTTACTGGTCTGTATCAGGGAAGAAGCCTTACTCGTATTCTGATGAATTTCGAGCTCTCTAAATATAAATTGATCGGGAAGGTTGTTGATATTGGGGGCGCACGAAATCCTGACTATTATAAATATATAAACATACGAGAGGCTACTGTAGAGCCTTTGGACGGACTAATCTCTGGAATAGATTTCGAAGTAGACGATTTACCATACGCCGATAAGTCAATTGACTCAATTGTTTGCTGCAATCTGCTGGAACATATTTTCGACTACAATCGATTAATGAAAGAAATGTATAGAGTGCTGGCGCCTTCTGGTTCAGTACTGGGCTTTGTGCCATTCTGGACAGGCTTCCATCCTGACCCCGCAGACTATTTTAGATATACGCACCAGGCACTTGAGAAAATATGTGTAAATGCAGGATTTTCGAATGTTAAGATTACTCCACTGGCCCAGGGCCCAATTCTTGCAAACTTCAATACCATTGTTCTCTCAGTACCAAAAATCCTTCGACCCCTTTTTTACATTTTCTATAGCACCCTCAATGCCGCATTCATAAAACTCCGACCTGATAGTCTCCGTCGGCACCCTTTAGGATATATTTTTTATATGCAAAAGCACTAAATATGTTACAGGTATACATACCAAAGGAGATTCAGAATCTAAGAGTCTTGAGTTTTTTAGCTCCAGTAAGCTCCTCAGATAATAGGCTATTCCAGAACATAGATATTAAGGAGTTCGAGAATATTATTAAGAGAGTTGAAAAAATTAAAGACGCTGAGTATGTACTCATACCGCACTATCTACCAGACCTAGCAAACTATTCAACGTATGTGCCTGATGCAATAGCCGAAGCAAAAACTGCAGGAATACGCTGCCTGTTATTCACAAATCAAGACAGCCCAGACGATCTAATTTTTCCAGACACAATAGTGTTCAGGCCGTCTGCGTATAAATCAAAGTTGGATGCGAGGTCGATCATTATTCCAGGACAAGTACAGGATTTAGGTCAAGAGTACGGGTACGAGCCTCTTCACAAAAAGACGCAACCAGGTGTTGGGTTTGTTGGGAAGGCGGGCTTATCTTCAGTAAAGGAATTGGTACGCTTCTTTTACAAAAACTTCATTATTTTGAAAGGTCCTTGTCGAGAAGGTGTATTCTTTAGACGCAAGGCACTCAATGTCTTAAAGAAATCTGATAGTGTTGAGCTGCATTCCAAAATCAGAAGACGCTTTTCTGCACATAAGAAAACCATAGAGGCTCCAATTGCGGAAATTCGCGGTGAGTACATTGAAAATATACAAGAAAATCTTTTCACATTATGCCCACGTGGAGACGGAAACTATTCCCTCCGTTTCTATGAGGTGTTGTCGCTAGGGAGGATACCATTAGTTATAGATACAGACATGGAGCTACCTCTAGAGGATCGCGTTCCGTACGACACATTTATCGTCCGAGTACATTGGAGCGATATCGAAAATCTGGCGACCATAATTGCGAAGCTTCACGAATCAACTTCTGATGAAATATTTCAAAAAATGCAAGCTAGCGCACGCGAACATTTTGTGAAATATCTGCACATGCCTCCATTCCTACGAATAGTGCTGTCGAAAGAATACCTTGATCTCATTCCGTAAGTATGGCTAAGTTTATAATTTTATTCCATGGTAGGTACCCCAGTGAAAAAGCTGCTGCCACGTATGTTACTCAGAATGCTGAATCCTTAGTTCAGCTGGGTCATGCGGTTACAATTCTTTCTCCAGCCAGGCGCACTTTAAATAAGGGTAATTTAAATCTGGCCCCTGAAGGTTGTCGCATTATCTACATGCCTATAATAGATTTATTTGAATTACCTATACTTCGCTCAGCTGCATTCTGGGTAAGCCTAACGTGCTTTACACTGTCTTCATGGCTATACCTAAAATTCAAATCTAGTGGAAAGGATAATATCATTTCGAACGATTTATTAGTGGGGCTGATGGTAAACACGGTATCCAGTAGATTAATTTATGAAGTTCACGACTTTCCCGAAAGGTGGCACTTTCTATATAGACAATTATTTAAAAGGGCGATGTTGGTAATTGCTACAAATTCCTGGAAAGAGGAGATGTTGACGGCTTCATTTAGCGAGGTTCACGGGAAAGTATTAATGGAGAGGAACGGAGTCAACCTTGAAAAATTTTATCCTGGAGATAAAACCGTAGACCGCACCGTTTTAGGGCTATCGACGACTGCACCAGTTGTAGTGTATACAGGTCACCTTTATGGCTGGAAGGGTGTTGCAACACTTATGGGTGCAGCGAAATCTTTACCCAATATAGACTTCTACTTAGTCGGCGGTACAAAAGAGGATATTGAGAAATATAAAGCTGAATACAGTTCCAGTAACATGCACTTCGTGGGGCATGTGCCGCATGCTGACGTCAGGAGGTGGCAGTCTAGTGCCGATATGCTAGTTCTTCCTAATACTGGAAAAGATAAACTATCAAGTTTGTACACCTCACCTATGAAGCTGTTCGAATACATGGCCAACAAGAGACCGATAATTGCATCAGATATACCTTCAATACGAGAAGTCGTGGGGGATAATATGGCGACCCTGTTTGAACCCGACAACTCTTTAGAGCTTGCTTCGGCAATAAGGCAAGTAATTGAAAACCCAAAAGAAGCCAACAAAATGGCCGATATTGCATATGAGTCAGTGCTAAAGCACTCTTGGAGATCACGCGCAATGAGAATGTGCGCTAGAGTAAATGCATTATGAGTACAGCGAAAGCAATTGGAAAAGGAATTGTGTGGGGCACTACGGCTTCAGTGGTCGGAAAGTGTGTCGTACTTTTTAATATATTTCTCATATTGCGGACGCTTTCGGTATATGAATATGGGCTCTCCGAGCTCGTTTTTTCAACCATTTCAGTTATGAGTATCATTCTGCTACCCGGACTCTCAACGGTTATTTTGTCTGATATAAGTCTTGAGCGCGCACAAAATAATCATGCGAAGATGCGCAGCGTCTTCCGTCAATTTTTCCTTTTGAATCTGATACTCAGTGTCCTCGCTTGGAGTGTGTTATTTTTTGGGTCATCTTATGCGGCTCAACTGGCAGGAAATGGCACAATAGAATATTTTCTTAAAATTGTTTCCTTTACGTTTTTAGTTTCGCCTTTCAGAATGGCGGCGCAGCTTTTGGCAGGCTTTGAGTTGCGATTCTTCGACCAGTCATTCTATTCAGTGGTAGAAGAGCTTTTTAAGGCTTTTTTACTCTGTATATTCCTGCTTTTCTTGCATCTCGCAATAGATGGTCTCCTGTTCGCAGTTGTTCTTTCACAAGTACTGGCCGTTCTTGTATTTACTCCGAGGACTATTAGGGCATATAGGCGGATGGGGACTCAAACTACAGATGATGTTGAGCCAATTTGGAAGTTGCTTGGAAGTCACCGGAAATGGGGAATTGCTTCTTCATATGTAAGTAACATTACTCAGGCCGCACAGGTTTGGCTTATTCGGCTTGTGCTGGGTACTGAAGCGGTAGGACTATTCGCATTTGCATCTGGTATCGTGAGTCAGGTCTCCTCTTTTCAGCCTCTATCATCTGTTTTATCGCCGATACTTCCTGCCTATATTAAAAAGAAGCAAGAATTCTCTGCATTAATTCGTACTTCAATTAAGTTTCAACTTGCGTTTGGATTAGTGTTAGTTGTGCTTGGGTATATTGGTCTTCCTGTTCTTATATACATTTTCCCAAAGTATGCTGCAGCAGTTCCGCTAACACAGATTCTGCTCTTAACTGTTGTTGTGTCTGGCGTTGCGGCGTTATTCAATCCAGTTTTCTCTGCCATGCAGCGACAAATAGTACTGCTTTACTCGGGAATTCTTAAACTTGTTTTAACGTTCATACTATTCACTATATCAATGTTAGTTTTCGGCATACCAGGAATAGGTTACGCAAGCATCATTATATTTATCATTATAATTACTGAGAGGATCTGGAGACTCAAAAGGGAGATTCCTGATTTCACATTTTCAATTTCGGATCTGTACACATTTTCAAGCGACGAAAAACGCTATATCAAATTATTATTAAATATTGTAACTAAAAAGTGGTCATGGCTTCCTTCAAAATATGAAAACCGTTCTCATTAGCATCTTCGACAGTAACATGGTTAGAAATATCCTCAGAACTGAGGTGCTTCGGACAATCGTAGCAGATATTTCGATAGACACAGTCGTTCTGCTTGTGCATCCAAAGAAGTGTGTCGAGTATAAAAAAGAGTTTGAAACTGAGAAGGTTCAGGTTGTCCCATATGATACGACTCCGGCGACAAAACTAGAACAGTTCTTTTGGTTTCTGTTACGTAACTCAATTCACACGAAAAACGTACGTACTAAAATAGACGAGCTCCTCTTCACATCATCAGGTAATTTCTCAACTAGACTCATAAAACATATAGCCGCAAGGATTATATTTTCGGCGACGAAGGTGTCTTTCGTGGACATGTTTTTGCGACGACTAACAATTCATGTACATAACGAGGTGGAGTGGTTGAAAGTACTAGAAAAGTACTCGCCAAACCTAGTATTCCTGCCGACTATTTTTGGGAATCGAGATATCCAGCTTTTGAAAGCGTGTCGTAGTACTACGACACCTACGTTAGGAATGATTAAAAGCTGGGATAATTTAATCGGCAAAGATCCTTTGTTGATATGGCCGGATCGCCTAGTAGTACACAACGAGATTGTGAAGCAATATGCGATTTCTATGCACTCATATCCCGAAGAGCGAATATTTATATCTGGTTTACCTCAGCTTGATGTGTATGTTACCAACAATAGAATACGTACAAGAGATCAGTTCCTTAGCTCGCTTGGAATTGATCCAAAGGCGCTGTTAATTGTGTATAGCGCTGTAGGAAAGTTGATCTCGTACCATGAGCCAGAAGTCATACAGTACCTTTCTGAGCTAATCGGTTCTGGCGGGGTCGTGAAAGACGCACATTTACTTGTCAGGCTTCATCCTGCCTATCCCAGTGATGAAGGTCTGCTGAAAGAACTCCCAAACACAACTATCATTCGGCCAGGAAGGGTGGGGGTGGACGATAACCCGCTCAGGTTTGATTTCGAATTTGATTCTGAAGAAACAACGGCACTTATGGAAACGCTTAAGTGGGCTGATGTATTAATTCAAAGCGGTTCGACCATGGCGATAGACGCTGCCTGTTTTGATACACCCATAATTAGTCTTGGGTTTGACGGGTATATAGAGAATGAGAAACTGGAGTTTTCAAACCGAAGACTCCTCATCAAAGATCACTACCAACGCATACTGGATACTGGCGGCACGAAAGAGGTGTATACAGAAAAGGAGTTAATCTCAGCCATACAAGAATATATAAGACATCCTGAAGCCGACAAGGCTGGGCGAGCGAGAATTGTTGATGAACAGTGTTACCGACTTGACGGCAAGTCGGGTAGAAGGGTTGGGGAGTACATCCTTACGTATTTACAGCAAATCTCGGCCTAGTTTGCTCTTGATGAAATGCGTCGTAGAATGCATACATGAGTAAACTGCAGTTACAGGGGAGAGTCATTTTAGTTACTGGCGGAGCAGGCTTTCTCGCGAGTCAATTTATCCCTGAATTAGAGGCTGAAGGAGCGGTAGTTGAGGTTTTAGATATCAACGGCGATCGGCCAGTTGATATTGTAAACGCGGAAGAAGTGAGGGCTCGCGTTGCTGAAATACTTGCCACTCACTCTAAAATTGATGGTTTTGTACATGCAGCAGCAATAAATCCAACACCTGGTTCTGGTACTCCTCAGTTTTCTCCATACGAGGATTTTCCTATTGAACTTTGGAAAGCCGAGTTCGATGTGAATCTTACTTCAGCTCAAATTGTAATGCAGGCAATTTCACCACACTTGAAGAAGAGTATGCGGGGAAGTGTCGTATTTATCTCTTCTGATCTTGGGCTGATTGCACCGAACAATTCAATATACGAACCTGGCAAGTTTAAGGATATCGCCTACGTGTCTTCAAAGGCAGGACTACTTGGTTTGATGCGTGGATGGGCAAGTTATCTTGGGCCGTACGGTGTCCGTGTAAATGCATTGGTGCCGGGAGGTATGGAGAACGGGCATGCAAAAGATTTTCTTGAAAAAAACGGTAAGCTTAATATGTTGGGAAGGATGGCTCGTCCAGGCGAATATAACGCGGCTATAACTTTTTTGCTATCAGAAAGTTCTACATACATGACCGGGTCATCGCTTGTAATCGATGGAGGTAGAACAGCTTGGTAATATGAGGCTTTTGATACAAGGATGCGGCTCAATAGGTCAGAGACATTACAAAAATGCCGTTTTGCTTGGACATGACGCAGCATTCTTGAGAGAGTCAGAATCCAGGCGCCCATTTGTTCAGAAGTTCTTTGACGAAGAACAGCAGCTCGGTCGTAGTGTGCCCAAAGTGTTCACTTCAATGCAAGACGCAATCGAATCTTGGAAGCCGGACGCTTTAATTATTGCGACTCCAAACAATATGCACCTTTCGAATGCGAAACTCGGCGCATCAAATAACTTACCGATGCTAATTGAAAAACCAGTCGCAATCTCTGAAGATGGTCTGAGAGACCTTGTCGAAGAGGTGGAGTCGCGAGGCATTGTCACAATGGTTGGGTATAATTTGAGGTTCCACCCTTTGTTGCAAAGGATTAAAGATATGGTGGATACGAAATATTTAGGCACCGTACTCTCTGTGGATGTAGAGGTGGGTGAGAATATTGCTGATTGGCATCCGTGGGAAGACTATTCTGAAACGTATGCTCCATATATAGCTAGTGGCGGTGGAAGCTTGTTATGCTTCAGTCACGATATTGACTATGTGTATTGGTTATTTGGTGCCCCCTCATCTGTGGAAGCAGTGGGAGGAAAACTCACTCCCTTAGAGGGGGACGCGGAGGATATGGTTAAAACGCTCTGGAGATTTGATGATGGGCTTGTGGCAAGCCTACACATTGACTATTTCCAGCGGCCTAAGGTGCGTACGCTTAAGATAATAGGAACAAATAAAATCATCGAATGGGACGCATACGGTAGTTTGATAGTTTGGGACCAGATCACGTCTCAGAAAGAGGAGATTACTGTTCCGGAAGGGTTCGAGAGAAACGACATGTTTAAAGAGGAGCTTGCACATTTTATCCGTGCTGTAGAAAAAGGAACACAAACAAACATACCGCTTTCCCAAGGCTGCACTGTTGTTAACATTGTAGAGAGAATTAAAGGTAGACTGAAATAATATGAAAAAGGATATACGTGTACTGGCCATAATTCCTGCTCGAGGTGGCTCAAAAAGCATTCCGAAAAAGAATATACATGATGTCTGCGGCATGCCTTTGATTCACTATTCAATTAAGGCTGCAAACGAATCTGCTCTCATTGATGCTGTAATCGTATCAACTGATAGTCCTGAGATAGCTGAGATCGCAAAGTTGTGCGACGGGGAAGTCCCATTTTTGCGTCCTGCGGAGTTTGCTCAGGATGACTCACGAGATGTGGAGTATTTACGTCATGCTGTGGAATGGGTTCGGAAAGAAAGAGGATGGCACCCAGAAATCATTGTCATGGTGCCGCCTACCTCACCATCACGAACAGCGGCAGATCTCGACAGGGCAATTCAACACTTAATAGATTCAAACGCAGACTCCGTAAGAACTGTTGTTCATAATCCACATTTTAATCCATACAAAATGTGGCGAAAGATCAGCGGGTCAGAAGACAGAATCGAGCCTATTTTCGAGAATGGCTATAATGGTTTACCCAGGCAGGAAATCGGTGACAATTATTACCAGCCAGTTGCAATTGCATATGTTATGAAAGTAGAGAATATAGATAAAGGAGAACTGTGGGGAGAGGATATTAGAATGGTGCCATTCCCACTCGAAAGATTTACAGATATAGATACCTATGATGATTTGCATCACGCAGAACAGGTTCTTAAAATATATTCGCAAGCATGAAAATCGTACATTTGGCAAACTGGAATAGCACGAATATTGGTAACGGAGCATTAATTTACGGCACAGAGCGAGTAATATCCGAAGATTTTTCGGAGCAGGTGGAGTTCTTGCCTGAAGCATGGGATGACTACACATTTAAAAAAAAGTTTTTTGATGAGGACTTTGTAGACCTGGTAAATTCAAATGCAGATGCGCTTCTCATAAATGGCGCTGTTACATTCAATGCATATCGGAGGTCGTACACTGCAACAGGGATGCGGTTTAATTTACCGCTTGAGCTGTGGGATAAGATAAACAAGCCAATAATCTTTTACGGTGTTTCGTATAGGTGTTGGCCATTTCAAAAGTACCCAAATAGAGAGGCGTTTAAAGCAATGTTGGTAAAAGCTACTACAGACAAGAAAGTGTTTTTCTGTGTACGCAACGATGGGACAAAGGAATGGATTGCAAAAAACTTTGGCATCGATTCCGAGCATGTTCACGAGGTACCGGACCCCGGGCTCTTCGTTCCTGCGAGCAATCTTGAGTATCCAGAGCTGCATGAAACAAAAAAGAATGTAATCATCTCATTTAATGGTGAAGACCCAATGCATCGATTCGCCACTGTATTTGAAAAGACTGTTATTAGGGTTTTGCAAAACGTTGTCGATCCGGCTAGACTCGATAGGTTTTTAAATCGCTTCGGGCTGTACCGACTAGAGCGAGATCGAATAATAAAGGAAATCGTTCGTGCAGTAGAGGGCATCTCTAAGGAAATCGACACTCAGTTCATTCTTGTACCGCACTACTTGGACGATTACGGGATGATCCAGCGATTTATAGAGCTCGTACGTGAGCATATTGCACACCAATGTATTGTGTCTACTGGCCTTGTCGGCGTGCCACACACGGCCTACTTCTATGGTCGATATGCAAAGGCTGATTTGGCAATTTCAATGCGTGTGCACTCCATGTCGCCCTCAATTGGTCTAGGCATCCCTGTCGTGCCGATTACTTCGCAGGGTCGAATGAGAAACTTTCTCAAAAAGGCTGGCCTTAGTGACATTGCGGTAGATGTGTCTGAAAAAGGGTTCGGAGATACATTGCAATCGATGTCTATTTCCTTGCTCAAGGACCCGTCATCCTTTAAAAACAATGTAGCGCCCAAAGTAGAGATAATGAGAGAAAGATATAAGGTAATGAACGCTCAAATAGAAGCATTCATCGGAAAGAACTCTTAGATATAAAAAACCTGCGCCACAGATATGTGCAGCGCAGGTATAAGTTAGAAAGTCTGAAGGTCAGTCTCCGCTGACCCGTCGAAGTTTCTTCGCAACCGGACGTTCTTCGTCGTAGAACTTAATGTCCCCATCGCCCATTACGAGAGGAAGCTCTTCGACGGCCCGAACAAGTCTAGCCATATCGTCTGCTTCGATTGATGAAGCCTGGTCGCTGCCGAACATCCCTCGAAAGAGGGTCAAATGCTTTTCAATCATGACCGCCCCCAGAACTGCAGAGGCATAAGCCGGTTTGATTCCGAGATCATGTGAAGAGAATCCGATAGGGATGCCCGGGTACATGTCCTGCAAGGTTTTCATCCCTCGCAAGTTGATCATCGACAGGCCGCGATCATTCTGTCCGGACCGAAACGTCGGGTAGACGCTCGTGCAGTGCAGGATAACCAAGTTGGACGGGTCGAGATGCCCAACCGCTTGAGCGATCATGTCGACGTCAGACATGCCAGTCGAAAGAATGATAGGTCTGCCGGTTTTCCTCAAGTGATTGAGCAGTCCCGAATCCGTCAAAGAGGCCGATGCGACCTTGTGACAGGGCGGATTGAACTGCTCAAGAAAATCGACTGACAGCTCATCCCACGGAGACGCAAACCAGAGAATCCCGAGAGACTTGCAGTACTCGTCGATCTCCTTGTACTCGCTTTGGGTCAGCTCAAGAGCTCGCTTCAGGTCGCCGTTGGTAGTTTCGCCGGTCTCGTTCAGTTCAGCGACCCTTTCTTTCGAAAGGACACCTCGTTTGATTGCCAGATTGATGACGTCAGACGGGACTTCGCGCGGCACCGCAAGTTCCTCAGGACTGTAGACGATGTCCACGGTCCGTTTCTGGAACTTTACAGCGTGACAGCCGGCCTTGTGGGCGGCGTCGATTAGAAGTTTTGCCTGATGGACGTCGCCGTTGTGGTTGATTCCAATTTCAGCCACAATCATGCAATGGTCAGGCTGGCCAACCAAGAAGTTGCCGATTTTAAGCATAGAATACTCCTTTCGGGAGTTGAGGGGTGTGGAAGGTTCGTCGACTCTGGCCGTATAGTACAGATTTTATTGATTCAAGTCAATTCGCGTAATGAATACAAAGAAATATGAGTCAAAAGAAATACAAGACAAATTAGACAGATCAAACAGACCTTTATTCTATCGATGATAGAATAAGTGAATTATGAAAAAGGTTACCTACTGGGCAGTCATCGGTTCACTCTTTATTATTCCGTTCCTTCCTTTATATGTTGCTAATTCTCAGTTCTTTCCGTTTATAACCGGCAAGGGATTCATGTTTAGAATCCTGGTTGAGATTGCCGTAATTGGGTGGGGAGTACTTATGCTCGCAGATACAAAGTATCGTCCAAAGTTTTCATGGATTCTTGTCGTCTACGCAGCTCTCGTCGTTTGGATGCTG
Source organism: Patescibacteria group bacterium (assembly GCA_018823385.1). Classification (GTDB taxonomy): domain Bacteria; phylum Patescibacteriota; class Minisyncoccia; order Phycocordibacterales; family Phycocordibacteraceae; genus C7867-001. Next base: position 26,775 of record JAHJIK010000049.1, read on the forward strand.
TTGGCTGATCTCTTTGGGATCAATCCGCACAAAGCTATATGGAGCAACTACGAGCGAATGGACGGATGGGTGACTCTCGTACACGTATTTGGTTTCTTCCTTGTTTCAAGTACGGTACTTACCGTTCACTCACTGTGGAAGAAGTGGTGGCTCGCATTTGTGGCAGGCTCAGCGCTCGTTGCATTTGTTGCGCTACTACAGCTCTCTGGGGTGCTGCCGATTAATCAGGGCGGAGTACGTGTTGACTCTACATTTGGTAACGCAGCGTATCTTGCAGCGTATCTTCTCTTCGCTGCCGCTATTGCGTTCTGGCAGGCTCTTGAGTCAAAGGAAAAATGGTTACGATATGCACTGTTCGCTCTCGCCGCAATCAACACCATTATTCTGTTCTTCACCGCTACTCGTGGTGCGATGCTTGCGGCCATAGGTGGGGTAATTGCGGCAACCGCACTCTTTGCGCTACTGGGATCAAATAAGACTATCAAGAAAATCGCTCTCGGCTCACTTGCTGCAGTTATTGTTCTGGCAGGATCGTTCTGGATGGTTCGAGATAGTGAGTGGGTGCAGAGTGACCCAACTCTTGGACGTCTGGCCTCAATCTCACTCTCTGAAGGTTCTACTCGTTTTGCAATATGGAATATTGCTGGCATTGGTATCGCTGAACGTCCAATTCTTGGGTGGGGTCAGGAAGGATTCAACTATGTGTTCAACACATACTACAAGCCAGATCTATACGCACAGGAAGTATGGTTTGATCGAGCGCACGACGTGTACCTAGATTGGGCGATCGCGGGAGGTGTTCCTGCACTTGTTCTCTTCTTAACTCTTCTCATCCTTACAGGACTAACCCTCCTTCGTTCAAAGAAACTGAGTCAGCCTGAACGAGTGCTTCTTGTGTCGGCGCTCGGAGCATACGCATTCCAGGCTATCTTCGTGTTTGATAACCTGTTTACCTATATTCCACTCGCGGCAATCTTTGCCGTAGCGCACGTAGCGTCATCAAGAGATATTGCGCGTATTCAGAAACTACCAACTGTTCACCCTGCAACACTACAAAGTGCCGTGGCACCGGTAGCACTAGTGCTTGCTATCGTCATTGTGTGGAGTGTAAACATTCCTGCAATGCGCGCATCAAACCACCTGCTCTATGCGCTATCACCATCACAAGACGGAAGTAACAGTGTTGATGAGTTTAAGAAAACACTTGCAGACGGCTCGTACGCCACACAGGAAATTCGCGAGTACCTCGTTCAGCATTCAGTTGGACTCATTAGTAATCAAAATGTAAGTGACGAAGCAAAACTGGAGGAGGGACAGTTTGCAATCGAACAAATGAAAATTCAGACCGATGAACAGCCAAATGATATTCGTTTGATGTATCACCTCGCACTCGCGTACCGCGTCATCGGAGACACTGAGAACGCCATCAACGTTATGGATGAGGCTATTCTTCTTTCTCCAAAGAAGCAGTTCTTGTATATCCAGAAAGGTTTGACCGCTCTTGAGGCTCAAAATATGCCTCTTGCCGTGCAATCCTTCGCTGCTGCGTATGAGCTTGATACAAACAATACGGAAGCGGCAAAGTATCTTGCTGCAGGTCTTATACAGGCCGGTGAGTTCAATGCGGGACAGGCGCTCCTAATGGAAACATTTGGAACTTCAGTGGTTAACGATCAAACACTTCTTCGCGCATACTATGACACCAAACACTTTGATGAATTCATTGCGATATGGAAACTACGTGTCGAAGAGAGTAACGGAAATCCTGGCGCTCGTTTTGGACTTGCATCAGCGTATGTAGTGGCGGGAAGAATTCCTGAAGCGGTTGCTGAAATTAAAGCTACCGTCGCCGCACATCCAGAAACAGCTCAACAGGCAGCATCGATGCTCAAGCAGTTAGGTGTGCCAGTGAAATGATAGTACGGGAGAATATTGAACTCTCTACGCTCACCACGCTGCGAATCGGGGGAACTGCTCGATATGTAGTGGAGTGTAGTACGTCAGAGGACGTGCTCGAAGCTGCACTCTTTATTCGTACCCACAAACTGCCGTATATGGTGTTGGGCGAGGGA
>JAHJIK010000050.1 GCA_018823385.1 Patescibacteria group bacterium
ACACAACGGGACACTCTCAGCTGAGAGTGTCCCGTTGTGTCGTTCAACGATACGCTTTGTTATAGCAAGTCCAAGTCCTGACCCTTCATGTTCTTGCGCTCGATAGAGTCTCGTAAAGATGTGGGGAAGTCTTTCTTGGTCAATACCTGGGCCTGTATCGCTGATACGTATGATAATAGACACATCGTTAGTTAGTAGACTTATATGTATGCGTTTCTCCTCTGACTTATTTGTATACCGCACAGCATTGGAGAGAATGTTTGTAATGGCTTCTTCCAGCTGTTTTGAGTCTCCAGAGATTGATACCTTGGTCTGCAAGGTGTGGGTGAGGGTAATATCGTGCGCACGACATAGCACGTGCACATACTGTGCAATCCCTTCAAGGAGGCTCTGAAGGTCGCAGGTGACTGTGTCTGATGGGGTTGTGGGAGCATCTAATCGCGCAAGAGCTAGGAGGTCTCGAATTAATCTGGACATATCATCGACACTCCTATCAATCTGAATGCTTCCTTTCCTAGTTGTCTCCAGTGCACTCTTCAAAATTGTGAGGGGTGTCTGGAGTGCATGCGATACATCATCGACGAACTGTCGCTGAACAAGGTGCAGCTCCTCAAGATGTCTTGTTCTTGACGCCACTGTCTCTTCAAGTTCTTGAGAGTGTCTTTTTTGTCGCTCGAATAATAAAGCCTTTTGAAACGCAACTGGTGCTTGGGCGCCAAACGTTCTCAATAGTATACGGTCCTCGGCGGTGTATGCATCACCTGAACGTTTTGGTCCTAGAAGGAACGTACCGAATACCTTTCCGTTCAAATAGATTGGAATAGATGCTGGATACTGATTGAGGTCGTTCTGAGCCGTCCTGCTAAATATGACTTCGGTTGGCTCAATGATCTCAGAGAGTTTTTCGGCACAAGCGTTAATCAGTTTTGTAATGCGGTTATGGGTATTCAATACAACGCTTAATTCTTCCAGTGCTTGCATATAAATGTACCCACGTTTAAAGAAAAATGAGTTTGTTACATTCTTAAACACTCTTTCTAATTGAGGAAAGGCAAATACACCTACGAGAAGAATAATTCCTGCACTCACCTGAGTAGCAAGGTGTTCATCAGGTATTAGGTTTGAAAGCGCAACCAACGTTAGGATGTACGCTGATATGAGAACAAGTCCGGTGCACGTATAGAGTACTCCGCGCTGAATGGCGATGCGTATATCCATAAGCTGATGCCGTATCAATGCATACGCCGTAAAGGTTGTAAAAATCACTGAGGACGCTGGGCCTAAGAGATTAAGTTGGTATATGCCAAAGAGGGGAAGTAGCGCATTGAATATCAATAAACTACTAAGAAAGATAAAAACACCAAGACCGATAAACTGTATTTGAAGCTTTGTGATACCTGTTGCCGCTCGGAATGAACGATACAGAGTACGTACTGATGCCGACACGTATCCTATTACTATCAATACGAAAAGTGGAAAGAGTGGACCGTTTATTGGCTCAATTAATCCTTTTGCGTCTATGCGTATGCCGGCTATGTATACATTGAAGGGCAGAAGCAAGGCTGCTACGAGTAGAGGGAGTAAAGTGACTAGGAATCCTCGAGAAGACGTTTTTGCAGGAAACGAGTTGGCAAAGAGATAGACTCCAAGGAGAAGGACAAAGCCACCGCCGAGTGCCAATTTATCAAACGCAAAGTTATGCGTTATATAGAGTGATGAGATTCCTGTGCTCCATGCAGCAACCCCAGCTATGAATATGAGGAATGCATAGCTAGCAAGGCTTTTAGGTTTCTGATATAGAACGTACAAGCCAATACATATATTAACGATATGTATTACAAATATTACGTAGTGCTGTATATTTTCCATGATACAAGTGAGCCTCTTCTATATAGAAGAGGCTCAGGTTTATTATATTTCCTGATCAATATTCATCAATTAAGGAGCTTAGGGTAACGAGAAACAGCTGCGGTTCAGGTTCGTCAGTAAAATATTTCATACCACCCGTTCCTACAATTAGAGATGTCCTCTCAATTGAAATTTTTGCGTTAGCAATCCG